>NZ_JBIQEC010000016.1:0-58237 GCF_045370505.1 Moraxella sp. 179-F 1C4 NHS
ATTTGTTGACTCAATTATTTATACTGTCTTTGCTCAAATAAACTTACGAGTATCTTCACTCTGACAATACAATTAATAAAGTCTTAATTTTATCGCCCTAAGTGAAAATCCACACAAGTTGTTCTTGTGTTTGTTGTTATTTAGTGTACAACATCATCGGCTGATGTCGTTAAGAAGGTCGCTATTTTAACAGCTTATTTTGTGTTGTCAATAACTTTTTTCTTTAATTTTTTATGACCGCTCAACTTATATCTATATTAATTTAAGTTGTTGTTTTTACTACAGTTTGTGGCTGTAGTCGCTGCCAGTGAGTGCGTATTATACGCTTTTCTTTTTACCTGTCAATACTAATGGGAAAAGTTTTTTCATTTATTTTGCAGTTGTTGATAACTCCCTTTATTTTGTGGGTATTTACTGCCATTTGATATATAATTGAATATATTGTTTAAGCAATTTTTTGTTAGGCGATGTTCGGTGGTTTTGCGGTTGTCGTCTTTCATTTTTTTTATGTTCATGTCAGAAAATATGTGAGGGCAAACAATGTCTGTACAACCTCCTTCCCCTGCTGGTAATGATTTTAGACTCCCTGTCCACCAAGTAGATGCCACTAAAAAACGCGTACACCCCCGTTTTGTGACGGGTTTTTATCAAAATATCCGCGTTGTCAGTATGTATTTTTTATTGTTGTTGTTTTTGGTGTTGCCATGGATTCGCTATGGCGGACACCAAGCAATATGGTTCGATTTCTCGGGTTCTAAGATTGTGCTATTTGGGCTAACTTTTTTACCCCAAGACGTTTTTATTTTTGCGTTTTTCTTTATGGTTGCGGCCTTTTTATTGTTTATGGTAACCGTTTATGCCGGTCGTGTGTGGTGTGGCTATGCGTGTCCACAGACGATTTGGACGCATATGTACCAATATACTGAGAAGCTTATCATCGGTGATCGTAATAAGCAGTTTAAGTTAGATAAAGCGCCTTGGAATGGCGAAAAAATCATGAAACGCGGCTTGGTGTATCTGATTTGGTTTATCATGGCGTTAGTGACTGCATTGACGTTTAGTAGTTATGCCGTTGGGACTGATTATCTTTATCATAGTTGGCAATGGTTTGGCGTTATTCCTGTGCCAGATTGGACACCGCTAACTTGGGTTTCGGTACTTATTTTTACCTTTGCGACGTTTGCCAATGCAGGCTATATGCGTGAGCACTTTTGTACCCATATTTGCCCCTATGGCCGCTTCCAAAGCGTGATGTTCGATAAAGATACGTTGATTGTCACCTATGACTATAAACGTGGTGAGCCACGTGGCGCACGTAAAAGAGGCGGTGAAGATGAGAACTTAGGTGACTGTATCAACTGTTTGATGTGTGTGCAAGTGTGTCCGACGGGTATCGATATTCGTGATGGTTTGCAAGTTGAATGCATCCAGTGTGCGGCCTGTGTCGATGCGTGTAATGACATCATGGATAAAGTTAATAAACCACGCGGTTTGATTCGTTATAGTACCGAACGCCAATTGGTAGAGAATGAGCCAAGTAAAATTTTGCGTCCCCGGTTTTTTGCTTATTTGGCGGTGATTACGTTGTTGATTGGGACGGGGGTTTATTTTTTAACCAGTCGTGTACCGCTGCAGATTGATATTCGCCGTGACCGTAATCAGTTGTCGTCAATCAATGCGCAAGGTTTGGTAGAAAATAACTACATCATCAAAATCACCAACAAAACCCAGCAAGACCATGATTATGCGGTGACATTGACACCACAACCCGGCTTAAAACTTGATAGCCGCTTTAAAACCATTCCATTAGAAGCAGGCGAAAGTTATGACTTCCCTGTCAGTGTGCTGGGCGATCCAAAAGTGATTACCCAAAGCAATATCCCTATCCAAATGCAAGTGGTGAGCGTGGATGATGGCGGTAAATACAAAGCAGTAAAAGATAACGTGTTTACTACCGATAAATAAATTTGATTGCCTAAAAAAGCTGATTTTGATAATCGGCTTTTTTTGTGCCAAATTATTGGCGCACGTTATTGGGGCATGGGTTTTTCTGCTATACTAGCTTTTTGATTGTTATCTGCTGAGTGGTCTATGGCAACACCGACAAATTCTCCTGCTTCATCAACTTCTAATCAGTCGATATCCAAACTTTGGTATAAAAATTATATGGTTTGGATTTTTGTTATTGGTCTGCCGCTATTTGTGGTAGTCGCCTGTATCTGGTTCGTGTTTTACTCGGTGAGAATCCAAGACTCCACCGTGCGTGATGACTGGTACATGGATGGTAAGACCTTATATGCGGATGTGTCGAAAGACAAACTGGCGCATGATTTAGGGCTAACCGGTCAAATGATGATTAGCCACCAAGCAGTGAATTTTAAACTTGAGGCGCCCGCTAGTGACAAGTTTAAAGCACCTGAGCAATTGGCAGTGGAAATTTCCCATGCCACCCAAAAGCAAAAAGACCGCGACATTATCGTCAGACGGTTAAGTGATGGCAGTTATGCGGGCAATGTGCAGCTAGACCCGTCTAAAGGAAAATACTATATTGTGGTGCATGACCCAGCCAATAGCTGGCGACTGCGTGCTATTGAGGAGTTGCCGATGGCGAAGTCGATTGCCTTTAAGCCACTAACTGCGTTTGATGTAAAGGCGAAAAATTAAGTAATTTTTGGTAAGGGATAACCTTTCGCACAAAGATACCAATAATTTTTTAGCACTTCCATTGTGATATGAATCTCTGAAGTAAGAAAATTTTGCTCCAAAATAATTGGTTGTTGATTCTTTACGAGGATGTTGATAGCTGAAGGCTCTCTCTTATTTCTTTCAAGATATTCGATTGACTCAATGTCTCGCCAAACTATTGGTTTGATTATGTTATGTTTTTTATGAACAAGACAATCGGGGGTTAGTTCAATTTTTTCTATGCTGATTGGATTATTGATTGAGTCGATTGATGCTATTTTTTTAAAAAATTTGATAAAAACCCCAATTATACGAAAAATAACAACGACATAAACAGCTTTAATTGTAAGGCTCTCTTCTGTTGAAATTACTATTAAACCAATTGATAAACTAACAGCATATAATAACAATAAGCCAAGTTCATTTTGATTCGTGTAAGCTACAGAAGATGGGATTGATTCAAACTGCCAATTTATTAAGTCTTGTGACTGTTTAGCTTTAAGAAGCTTCTGTACGGTAGGTTCATTTTTTGTTTGTTTAAATTTTTTATCATCCAAGCGTGATTGTTTGGCTATTAGATGAAATCCATAAAACGTACTACCTAGAATGACAAATGCCAATACACCGCTGAATGACATATTTATGCTTAACGCAAAAGCAATAAATAGCGCTATGACGATATAGCGCTTTTCTATTTTCATACCAAATTTTCCCAAATCCCCACTTGCCCTTCATGGAGTTTTGGCACACCGCCAAGCACCCGCCAAGGCATGGTGCTGCCATGAAAATCACTACCGATAGACACCTTTAACTCATGCTCTTTAATCACTCTATCGACCATATGGCGGGTTGAAGTGGGTTCATTACTGGCGGGCAATTCCACCGCATCGCCACCGCTACTGGCAAAATCTGCAATCAGTTTACGCACTTTATTGGCGGTTAAATTATAGCGAGTCGCATGAGCCAAAGACGCTTTGCCACCACAGTCATGAATCAAATTGATGCAATCTTTAAGCGATAAGCCATCGAGTGCCACATAGCAAGGTTTATGGTCAGCCAAATACCCAGTAAAGGCTTTTTGCACATCACTCACCAAGCCTTGATCCGCCATCACTTTGGCGATATGGGTACGACCGACCGCTTGGGGATTACCTTTGGCTTGCACTAACACCGCCTCCCAAATCTCATCCATCGGGCGTCTAAAGGTACTTGCCACACGCTCGCACATCGCATAGCCGCGCGTTTCTCGATTGGCTTGGATGGCAGCCAATTTGCTATGCATTGTTTCGATATCACTAAAGCCGTACCCCAATACATGAATCACTTTTTCATTTTGGGCAGGTTTTTTGGAGTAGCCGCCCATGACACGATGACGGCAGCTGATTTCAACACCGTGAATCAGCGTCATACCAAGGCTATCAGCGGTTTGGCGCGCCTCAAGGATACCAAGTACCGTATCATGGTCGCTTAAGGATAATACTTTCACCCCTTTTTCATGCGCTTTTTGCACCACTTCGCTTGGGCTAAAAGTGCCATCTGAGCGGGTACTGTGACAATGCATATCAATCGGAAGTTGGGTATAAATAGGACTGCTAGACAAGATATCGAGATTTAAAGAATTCACAAATACGCCTTAATTACAAAAGCTAGTTGCCAACAATAGGACAAAAAGGGGTTAAGACAAAGAGGGGTTAACTCTGCGCTAGCTCGCTCACAAGGGCACGTGATTGATGAAGCAAGGAAAATCGCAAAGTTACTTTTCGATTTTAGCATATCCGTGTAAACTAGCGGTTAAGATTTTTACAAGCGATTTTTGTTAGAGACGACTATGAGCGGTTTATTAGATTTGCTACCTTTACTGGCATTTTTTTACTTTTCCAAACAGCAAGGGGTATTGGCAGGTGCGGCGGCGTTATTGATTACGACACTGGTGGTATATGTTGTGCATTTTGCCCGGCAAAAAGGCAAGCTCAATAAACAGCAGTGGGTGACGCTGATTTTAACCGTGGGATTTTGTGGGTTAAGCTTAATTTTCCATGACGAAGCGTTTTTAAAATGGAAATCAACCGTCATCAATAGCGTATTTGCAGTTGCCCTCATTATCAGTGTCGCGATAGGTAAACCGCTATTAGAACTGGCAATGAAAAATGTGTTTCGATTGACCCAATCGGGCTGGAATAAACTCACCCTCGCTTGGGCAGGGTATTTCTTACTGATGGCAGGTTTGCAATATTATTTTGCGTTTTTTACCAACAACGATACCTGGATTAATTTTAAAAGCTGGGGATGGATACCGGTGATGCTGGTATTTTTAATCGGGCAATTTGTGTTCTTAAAAAACCACCTAAATCCAGACATGCAGCAACAAATCAATGATAAAGGAAAAAACTAAAGGAGAATATGGATGGCACTTTATATTATTATCGGTCATGACGTTCCTGATAGCCTTGAGCTACGCAAACAGTTTCGCCCGGCTCATCTTGAGCGTCTTACGCGGTTAGATGAACAGCGCCGTCTAATCATCGCGGGCCCTACGCCAATTGTACATGGAGAGCCTGAAATGAGTGGCAGTGTATTGGTCGTGGATTTTGACAGCGATGAAGCTGTGCAAGCTTGGGCAAGTGAAGAGCCTTACTTATTAAATGGTGTGTATAGTCATGTGGATATCAAACCTTTTATCCAAGTTTTTCCTAAATCAGTGAGTTAATGTTATGTTTAACCGTTGTTTGTAGTACATAATTGGCAAAGTCTGGGTGGTGATAGGTGGTAAGCATGAAAAAATTGGTGGGCACGTTGACAAACGGCGCAGTTTTATTGATGGTATTACAGGTGACAAGCCTGACCCATGCAGCACCGCAAGTTGTCGTCACTGACCCAAAAACAGGACAACCGCTCGCCAAACAACCAGAGATTGCCTCAAGCGTTGCCAGTAGCACCTCACCAATGCAAAACCCCAAACAACCTACCCTTGCCCAGCTCAACCAGCCCACTGACAGCCAGTTGTCCAACGCCAACCAACAATTATTGGCAAAAAATGCTGAATTACAAAACCAAGTCGATAGTTTAAATACGCAGGTCAAAGTGCTTGTCAATGAGCGCAGTGGACAGATTTTTATCTACGGTGCGGTCACTGCATTACTCAGTGGGATACTTGGTATCGGACTGGGCTGGCTGGTCGCAGGGCGTAAAGGTCGTTGGTAGTCAACTTTATAAGCCTATAAGCCTGACATTGACTTGCTATGATGCCAAATAACCAAGCCGGCCTACCAAAAAAGCCCATCGTCGCCATCATCGGCGCAGGTCCTGCTGGCCTGATGGCGGCAGATTATCTGCGCCAGTTTGATGTTACAATCCAAGTATTTGAACAAAAACCTTCCCCTGCCCGCAAACTATTGATGGCCGGTAAATCTGGACTCAATATCTCGCACGCTGAGCCCGTTGATACCTTTGTCACGCGCTATCAGCCCGACGATTGGCTAACACCGCATATTCAAGATTTTAATGCGATGCATATCCGTGATTTTATGACCCGCTTAGGGATTGAATCTTTTGTTGGCTCGACAGGTCGCATCTTTCCTACCATGATGAAAGCCTCACCCCTGCTGCGGGCGTGGTTGCAAGCGCTGCAGCAGGACGGTGTAACGTTTTTTTATCGGCATAGCTGTGACAACATTGAGGGCAAGCAAGCGACTTTTTCGGTAGCGCATGAAAGCGGTAATCTGACTTTTACCCAAAGCTTTGATGCGATTGTGTTGGCAACGGGCGCGATGTCATGGTCGCGGCTCGGTAGTGATGGCAAATGGCAGGCATGGCTCAGCGATACAGAATTGACGCCGTTTTATGCCAGCAATGTCGGTATCTGTCGCCCACTGTTACAGCCTTGGTCGGCGCATTTACACCGCGATTTTGGCAAAGCGTTAAAACGGGTGAAAACCCAGGTGACATTGCCCGATGGCAAAATTGAGCAGGGTTTTGGTGATATCATTCTCACCCATTATGGCATGGAAAGCGGGCTGATATATCGGCTCAATCGCGCCATGCGTGAGCAATTAAATCATACGGGCAAAGTATCACTACAACTTGATTTGCTACCTGATATGTCTGACGAAAAATTATTGAGTAGTTTAAAAACCCCCAAAAAACAATCGCTAGCTAACCTTTGGCGAAAGGCAGGCCTTGATCCGGTCAAAATCGCCTTACTCAGAGAAATCGTCGCAAAAACGCACTGGCATGATGCCGATAAAATGACAAAGGCAATCAAACAGTTAACGGTAGAATTCGATAACTTTCGACCGATTGAAGAGGCGATTAGCTGTGGCGGCGGGGTAAAACGCACAGCATTAACTGAGGATTTTTCGCTAAAATCCAATCCTTATGTATTTTGCTGTAGCGAGATGCTTGATTGGGATGCGCCAACGGGTGGCTATCTGCTAACGGCTTGTTTTGCCACGGGTCGAGCCGCCGGACAAGGCGTGGCGCAGTTTTTAGCGTTATCCAAAAAATTGATGCAATGCACTTGACATAAGGCACTTATTAACTGTTCAGATAGCGACTGTAAAGGTAGGCAAGCAGCAGCACAAGCGCACAAATCGGTAAGCAGACAGGCAAAAACAGCGGATTTTGCATACCGCCGAACACTACCATCAATGAGCCCAATGCCGCCAAAATCGGCGATATCACACCCAGTAACATACTTTTGATATGACCTTGTTGCCATAATCGAAACACAGCAAAGTAAAATACCAAATACAGTAAGTAACTCACCACAATCGCGATTTCTGAAATATCCATATCGCCAAGCAGCTGACTTTTCATCACCGCATAATGCACAGCCGCCCAAAACATAGATAAGGCAAAACCTAGCAGCGCTGAACCAACCGATAGCTGATAGATAGGCGAGACCTGACGCAATTGCGCGCTAAACGGAATCAATGATTTGAGCGCTAAAGAATGCGGCAAACGAATCAGCCCTAATACCAAGCCATTCACCGTACCCATCACTGAAATCACCACAAATACCAAAAAGGCTTTGGCAGCGGTTTCACCAAATAACTGGGTCGCGACCACATACACGCTTTCATCACCCAATGCCATCACTTTTGCGGCGCCTAGATACGAGGTGAGTCCAACAAAATACAGCAAATAGCCCAGTAAAATCAACATAGGCGCGACAACTAGCGCAATCGGTAAATTACGTTTGGCATGTTTGATTTCCCCTGAAATACTGGTAGAGACCACCCAGCCATCAAACGAAAACGCAATCGGACCGATGGCGCCGAGCCATGCCAAAGACTGGGTCGCTTGACGCGCGGATTCACTTGGATGGGTTAAGGCGCTCACAGGGTCGCCATAGACAAACGCCATCACCCCTAGCACAAATAACGGAATTAATTTAACAATGGTGGCAAAGACTTGAAAACGCCCTGCAAACACCGCTGCCATCACATTAAACAGATAACAAATGACAAACCACGTAAGCCCGATACCCATTTGTAATTCAAGCGATGCCTCTTTTACTCCAAATAACAGGGCAGTGTAAATACCCACCACCCACGTCACCACCACGCCAAGCGTCGGGTAATACAAAAATAATTGAAACCAGCCAATCATCGTAGAAAAATGTGGACTGACAAATTCATCGGCATAGCCAATCAAGCCGCCGTGCGCATCGGTACGTTTTGCCAGTTCAGCAATCGATAGCGAACCGAAAATAATCGCTACCGCCGCCAATACAAAAACCACCGCGCCCAACGCCACATTGCCATTGGTATATTTTAAAACATTGTCTGCTTTAAAAAATATCCCTGAGCCAATCACAATCCCCACAATCATTGCCAATGCGGTGATTAGGTTATAACGCCCGTTACTTGATTGATTCATGTTGTTACCACACCCAAAAAAAAGCTGCATGCCATGTTGCAACGATAAAAAATCAGTTATGCTATACCCCCTAATCGCTGTTTTCAAGCCTTGTATTAGTAATATTTTACTTAGCACTAACTTTTAGTTATTTATTATGGGTCACTGATGCCACAATCTAGCCAACGTCCTGTCTCAAGCTCAAGCGAAAGTAGCACCCCAGCATCAACCATTCAAACCGCCAAACTGCACTGGCAGCTAGATGATAACGGCGTGACTGTCCCCCTCTCTAGCGAATTTGGCGATGTTTATTTTTCCAAAACCGATGGCTTGGCAGAATCTCGCCATGTCTTTATTGATGGCAACGACTTAACCACTCGCCTCGCTAATTTGCAGAACTTTGAACGATTTGTCATCGGTGAAATTGGTTTTGGGACAGGGCTTAATATCTTGGCTATTTGGCAACTGTGGCAACAAATCAGACCTGACAATCATAGCCATTTACATATCATTACCGCCGAAAAATTTCCCTTAAGCAAAACTGACCTTGAACAAGCCCTGAGCGTGTGGACAGAGCTTGCTGGGTTATCACAACAGCTCATTGCAAACTATCCGCCGCCACTGGTTGGCTGCCATCGTTTGAACTGGTTTGATGAACGATTGACGATTGATTTATGGCTTGGCGATGCGACGAGTAGTTTGTCGCAAGTGACTGGGCAAGGTAAAGTCGATGCGTGGCTGCTTGATGGGTTTGCACCGAGCTGTAACCAAGAACTTTGGTCAGAGAGTTTATTTGCTCAAATTGCAAGGTTATCCAAAACTCATACGACTTTGGCGACATTTAGTGTGGCAAGCCCAGTCAAACAGGGGCTAAAACATCAGGGTTTTGCCTTGGCCAAACGTAAAGGCTTTGGCAAAAAGCGAGAAATGCTCACCGCAAGCTTTCAACCTAAGTTAACATCCGCCAATTTTTGCGAGGTTTATTTTCGCTATAACAAAAAAATTAAACCATTTTTTGTCACCCTACCCTTTACTGACACGTTTGAATCCCGACGTCGTCAGCGTCGAAAAGCCAATAAAGCTAAAGGCTTTGAACTACCCAATTTTTCCGCTATTACAAAACCGCTGTCTGTGGCGGTGATTGGCGCTGGGGTGGCGGGTTTAAGCAGTGCGTATGCCTTAGCCGTCCGTGGACACAAGGTCACCATTTTTGATAAAGATAAGCCATTGGCAGGCGCATCGGGCAACATCCGCGGTTTTCTTGCACCAAAACTTACCAGCCTAAAACGCCTTGAAACCAATCTACATGCGATTGGTTATTTGGCAAGCTGTCGATTTTACCCTTATTTGACCGCACAAACCGGTATTAAAATCCTACAAACCACCGGCTGTTTGGATTTACTCTCACACAATCGCTTACAACTTGATGAAGTCAAAGATTTTCCCATTGAATTTGCCCGTTTATTGACTGCTGAACAAGCCAAAGCAAAAGTCGGTTATGAGGTTGGGCAAGCGATATTTTTGCCCAATGCCGGGTTAATCACTACCGCAAACTTTGCCAATGCTGTTTTAGGCCACCCCAATATCAGCTTTCAAACTGAGGAATTAACCTATTTTCAGCAAGCCTATTTTCAGCAAGATTGCGACCAGGTGCTATTAACATTCACTGAGCGTCAGCAGTTTTTTGACCATGTGATTTTGTGCATGGCTTTAGACACCTGCGATTTTCTACCCACCATCAAACGCTTTAATCACAGCCGTGGGCAAGTGACGTGGTTTGCTGTCGATGAGCATGATAAAGCACAGTTGCCAAAACTGCCGTTAAAGTATGGCAGTTATTACGCCAGTTTTAACGAAAACAGTAAACGCCATGTCATGCTTGGGGCAAGTTTTGTCAGGGATACCTTGGATACCACGCCAGCCGTTGCTGACCATAAGATGAATGTGGCAGATTTGGCGGATGCGGTGCCCGATTTGGTCAATAACACCGATATATTTACCGTCGAAAAAAACATACCCCATTGGCAGGGTCGCGCCACTATCCGTAGCCAAACCGTGGATTATCTACCCCTAGTTGGGCAGGTTTGGCAAGCGGGTTATGAAAGCAAAAGCCGAGTATGGAGCTTTTCGGCATTGGGGTCAAAGGGCTATGCTTATGCCCCGATTTGTAGTGAGCTGTTGGCGGGACTGATGTGTGGAGAAGTTTTGCCATTGTCTGAAAAGATGGTCAACAGTTTAAGTCCCAATCGCAAGGTCATTCGACGCTAAGTTATTTTCTCAGCAGTTTTTGATAAACCAAACTGCGTAAACTATTTGGCAATAATCGCACCGGTAAGCGAATGGCGAGGTTTTTAAGCAATTGCGCAATATGCAAAAACCCTTGTTGATAAAAGCTTTGCTGAATTGCCCACTCGTATCGGGCATACGCCAAGCCCCCGCGCCGTTCATACATCGCATCCCCTGCCCGTGCATACACCAGCACCTCTGGCAAATTGGCAAACTGATAGCCAGCGACCAATAATCGCACCCACAAATCATAATCTTCAAACAGCGGCGCATGGCGATAGCTACCGACCGCTTGTACCGCTGATTTTTTGAAGGCAACCGTCATGTGGTTGATGGGATTGCGCGACTTGGCTGAGGCAAAAATTGCCTCGTGTGAGGTTGGCACCGTGCGAGATTTTTTCCCCTGTGATAGCTGCTTTTCAAATTCAATGATTTGCCCGCCCAACACGTCAATTTCAGGATGGTTTTGGATAAAGTTAATTTGCTGCTCAAAGCGGTTAGGCACACAGATATCATCCGTATCCATACGAATGACCCAGTCATGTTGACAAGCGTTTAGACCTGCATTCAAAGCCTGTCCAAGCCCGACGTTTTTTGCTAAAGCGATAATCGTTAACGGTAGTTGCGGCTTAAAATCTTGTACCACTTTTTGTAATGCCAAATTGATTGGACCATCAAACACCAACACAACCTCATCGGCTTGGCGTGTTTGATTGACCAAGCTGGCTAGACATTCGGTTAGAAATTCGGGGTTTTCTTTGTCATAGAGCGACATCAGTACAGAAAATTTCATGTTAATTCACCCAGCCAAGTCAATGCCACATCCTTCTTTACTTTACGAGCGAACCAATAGCCGTCAAATTTCGCCCGCTCAAGCTTTAATAAATCCAAATAAATTGGACTATTACCATTGTTGATGGCTTTATCAAACACGATGAGCCGTTTGTTGTTGTTACTAAGGCGAAGCTGATTAGCGGGGCTTTTTTGACTATGCTGTTGTTGGCTGTGCTCTTGCTCACTTTGGTTTTGTTGAGTCAGCTTTTCGCAAATCAAGGTTTGAAAAAAGTGTTCATCAGGTACCAGTTTGTGACGGAAAAAATCACTGTATTCGTCGGTGAAAGGCACAATTTTTTCCCAGTCTTGCCGCGTCACTGAAAACCATTGTGAGCCAAAATAAATGGGTGAATGATAAGTTTTTATTTTTGCCACACCTTGTTGCAGTTTGGTGATGATTTTACCCGTCAATTGCCGTTGCCAGTTGCTGTCGGCATGGGGACTGTCCATAATAAAGCGATAGGCATACTGTGGCGCTATCTCGCAGGTCATCATCGCCTGAAAATCAAACCGCTGTTGCCACTGCTTTTCTATCACTTCAAATGGTTGTAACACCACATCTTCACCGCTGACCAGGTGAAAATAAGCATTGTCCTTATTGGCAAACGCCCTTTCAAATAATTTTAATGTCGCTTCAATTTGGCTAAACCCGCCCCAAAGTACCGTTATTCTATTTTTGAGCAAAAATACATTGGCTAGCTGTGCAGTCTCAGCGTCAGGAAAATAATCGGATTTAGCATCCATATGTATATAAAAATTGACGTTTGGCTGAATTTTCGCCAGCTTAATAAAATAACTGATATCTTGGTGGGCTTGGATAAGTAAAGCGTGTTTTTTCATATGATTACCCTCTGAACCTATTTAGATTATCTGCGTCATCTAAATTAATCAGGGTAAAACCACGACTGGCAAGAAACTCATAAGCATCAGGGAATTTATCCCACAGCGCTTGGGTATATACCATAAATACTTGGGTGCGGGGAAATTCTTTGAGCGAAAACACGGCAGTGCTGATAAAGGTATAAATTTCAAAGCGTTGGTGGTGGTTTTGTTGCAATGCCTCGCTTAGATAATCTTCAATGATTTTATCGCTATGAATCATAGGCACAAGGTCGCTAAAATCCAAGTTTTCTCGCGGGTGTGGACAAAATGCGTCAAGGTGAAATGCCTTGACCATTGTTTCTACAATATCAGCATAAGGTTTATCACCGATAAAATTGTCGAGTGCTTGCCCCAATAACAGCCGTTTTACCGGCAAATTTTCATCAGGCTGGTTATCTACTTTATCAAACAAATAAACAGGCTCGGTAGTAGCTATGATATTTTTTTCCTGGGGAAAAATGGTGAAATGTTTTTTGGAGATAGCCAAAATACTAGGGATACTGGGATAAGTAATGCCCACGGCGTGTTTAAACAGTTGTAGTGGCAAGGATTTTGGTAACGGTTGAAAATAGCTAGAATTGGGGAAAATATTAGCGGTGCCGTCATCAAAGGTATACAGCTGTTGGAATTTTATTTTAGAAATAACATATTGCAAAAACAACACGTCAACACTGGCAAGATAGACGCCATCAATCGGCTGTTGCCAAATGCCCAATTTTTTTAACATGGTTTTGATGTGGTTTAGGGTGGCAAAACGTTCGCCCCAGGTTTTATTGTTCAGTTCGATAAAGGCGGATTTTTCGCAGACTTGCTCAAGTTGGTCAAAATAATAGCGGTGTTTGGGCTCGCTTTTTGAATGGACGCCATACGGCAAATAAAGCCCAATAAAGGGGGTACTGTGTTGCTTAATAATTTGCTTGGCAATCAACACTTGCAAGGGGGTGATACAAATAATGAGATTCATGGCGTTTTTTTGACCTTTTCCACCTGCAGCGTATAATAATATAACAGCGGCAAAATCACCACGCCACTAATAATAGTCGCATACGGCACCACCGCCAGTGATACGCCACTTAACACCCACAAGGCCACCAAATATACCACCGTTGAGATGACGGAACACAGCGAGATTTGCGCGCTTTTGGCATGATAAAACAAAAAATTCACCAACAATAAATACGGAATTATCAGCGAAAACGCCAGTACAAACATCACCACATAATACTGGCTTTGGGCAAAATCTGCCCCCAATAGCCACGCCATCAATGACGACGGCATCGCCCAAGCCATGGCAGTCAACATAACAGGCACCATCAAACTCAGCCAAAACAGTCGATGCAATTGTATGACTGTCATGCGCTGCGATTTTAGCCGTTCATATAAGTGAGGCACCAGCGCAGAATTGACCGCCATAATCACAATGGTCAAGCTACTGGCGACTTGCACCCCTGCCGAGTATACGCCTAGCTCATGACTGCTAAACCGCTCGTGAATCAACACTCGGTCAAGTTGCCCTTTGATGGTATAGCTTAACCCATGTAACAGCAGCGGCAAGCCTAGCGTTAAAATATAACCAAGTCCCAGTTTGAGCCGTTTTGGGGTAAAGCGAAACTTGATAGCAAATTGGTATTTTGCCCACGCCAATGCTGCGACAAAAGTAACCCCATGCGCCAAGATAATTGCAATAAGACGCTGGGCAACTTTATCGGTGGTATCGCCAGCAAAAAACTGAAAAATCATTACCGTCCATAGTAAATTGCCCAAGGCTAAGCCCAGTTGGATGGTCAGATAGCTAAACGGACGTTTTTGGCATTGCCGCAGTGCCAGTTGGTTTTGAATCAAGGTTTGTAAAAAGGCAGTAAAAAAGCAGTAAAAAAGCAATTCGCTATGTAACAGCCAACTAATCGCTGTGCCAATTAGCAGCACGCCCGCGCTATATAGCCCGCCCGCCAATAAAATATTGCCTAGCCCATGCCTACCATACACATAAAAATAACGGGTCAAAGCGCCATTTTGCGACAGACTCATGGCGATTACAATAAACGCCGTGAGCGATAAATAATAGGACAAATCACCAAAGCCCGTTGTGCCTAATACCCGTGTCAAATAGGGCAATAGCAAAAACGGCACGGCTTTGGCGGTCATCTCGCCCACCACATAAATCAGGCTGTCTTTGAGTAAGGCAGATTGTGTTAAACGTTTGATTTTATTTAACATTACCTTTCAAGGACATCCCACGAGGTGGCGGTATTGGCGTGGATATCCGTTATCACTTTTTTGCCCATTAATTCATCATAAAACTTCGGGGCAAGACCAAAGCCAGGGCGAACGCTACGGATGCAGCTTTCATCAATCACATCCCCTGCCGTCATGTCTTTGACAAAATACAGTGAGCGGCGAAATTGCACATTGCCGATTTCGCTTGATTTTCGCCCATAGTCCACTTGTCCGAGCGACTGCCAAGCGGTTTTGCTATCACGGCAGAGCGCGGTGAGTTCGTCTTTTTCCAGTGAAAAACTGTCATCCGCGCCGCCGCCATTGCGGTCTAGGGTGACGTGTTTTTCAATAATACATGCCCCTAATGCCACGCTTGTCACGGCGGTGGTGTTGTCAAGCGTATGGTCGGATAAGCCAATCGGCACGCCAAAACGGCGCTGCATATCGACAATGGTACGCAGGTTATAGTCCTGCGCGGGAGCTGGATAACCACTCACGCAGTGCAATAACGCAAGCTCACGGCAGCCGCCATCACGAGCGGCGGCAACCGCCTCGGCAATTTCGGCTTGGTCTGCCATCCCTGTGGAGATAATCATCGGCTTGCCGGTACTTGCCACATATTTGATAAGCGGTAAATCAATCGCTTCAAACGAGGCGATTTTATACGCTGGGGCGTTCAAATCCTCGAGTAAATCCACCGCAGTAAAGTCAAACGGTGAGCTAAACATGGTGATACCGACTTTGTGAGCGTGGTCAAACAATGGTTTATGCCAGTCCCACGGCGTGTAAGCTTCTTGGTACAAGTCATACAAGGTACGCCCGTCCCACAATCCCCCATGAATTTGGAAATCTGCGGCGGTGCTGTTGAGGGTGATGGTATCTGCAGTGTAAGTTTGCATTTTGACCGCATCAGCACCGCACGCCTTTGCCATGTCAATGATACGGTAAGCGTTATTGATGTCGCCGTTGTGGTTGGCGGACATTTCAGCAATGATATATGGTGCATGGTCAATGCCGATTGGGCGATTGTTAATGCTGAAATTTTGCTTCATATTTTGATTCATGTTTTGATTCATAGATACCCTACTAAGACCCACCCCTAAAATAAAAAATCTTGCGACTTTAATTCAAACTCAACCACATCATACACTTTTTCACCCACACCAAAATGCTGTTTTAACACACCTGTTTCGCTAAATCCCAATTTACGATGCAACGCCAGTGACGCGGTATTATATGCCAGCACTTGCGCGGTGATTTTGCCAATGTCAGTGGTGTTGAAAATCCGTGCAATCGCCAAAACCGCCAACGCAAAGCCAAGCCCCTGCCCTTTTGGGCTATTAGGGGATAAATAAAACCCCCAACTGGCAGTTTTTTCATTCGCGCTTAAAGAATTAGGATTTGACGCATTAGGGTTTGGCGTATGGGTGTTTGCCAACTGCAGCGTCTGGTATTTATCCACCGTTATTTGGGTAACATTGACTAGCCCCATCGGCTCGCCGCCTTTACTCCCATCCGTTTCAAAAATCAGCAAATGCACATTGGCATGGTCAAGCTGTTTGCGATACCATTTCTCATGGTCAGCAAGGGCAATTTCATCTTGCCCAAACATCCACTGGCGTACGTCGATGTGATTACGCCATTGCCAAATCATCTGGCTATCGGCTTGGGTCGCTTGTCTCACTTGACAATGTTGAAATTTTTGCGAAAATTCAATCCAGTGCGCAACCCGTTTTGCCCCTTGCCCATCGACCAACTTAGCAGATTGACGACTGAATTTTTTATAACTTTTGGTTAATTCGCTCAACAAGCGGGGCAGTTGCTCATCCAATGTAGCCATGTCAGTTATCACTTTGACCAGGTTTTTATCCGCCAACGCTTTGGCAATCACCTGCTGGTTATCGGCAAGCACGATCAGCACCATCGGCAATCCCAAACAACAGCGCTCCCAAGTCGTGCTGCCTGCCGCCCCAATCGCAAGGTCAGCATTTGCCATCAACTCCGCCATATTAGTCACATTGACAAGTACCGCACACGCAAAACTTGCGTGTTTGGCAAACCTTTGTACACTTTCGATATGCGGTGCGGTTTTGCCCATGACGACAGTCACGTTAAACGCTTGCGTAGATGGTTGGACAAAGGTATTGAGGCTTTGCAAAATCTTGAGCGTGACATTATCGTTATCGACACCGCCCAGATTGACCAATATATTGTTGGGCTGCTGTACGCGTTTACGTCTGCTTAGGCTTATCGCTCGCCAGCTGGCAAACTCATCACGTAATAGTGTATAACGCGTGCCTAGTAAGCGCTGGCAATGACTTGGCACAAGCGGTTGATAATCTTCGTTTTTTTGCCCAAAATTTTGGTCGAGCAAAATCTCACAGTCGTGTGTGCGGTCGGCTAAGTCGTCAATGGCTAAAATTTTAAGGTTTGGCAAAAGTCGTTTGGCTTGCTGCTCCCAGTTTTTACCAATCGCATAATGGTCGATAATCAGCCAATCGGGCTTTAACGCTTGCAAGATAGGTTTACATTCGGCAAAATCATCGCTTTCACTGGCGCCGAGCCACTCGCTATGGGCATGCTGTTTGATAAAATCTGCAGTGTTACTTTTGGCTAACAGCTGCACAGCAAAACCTTTTTGCCCAATCAAATCCGCCAAATGCCCGTCATGCTCCCGACAAATAAACGTGATGTCATGCCCTTGCTGTTTTAACCCGTCAGCCAAGGTCAAGCAACGCATGATATGACCGCTACCCATCGTTAAACTTGCATCTGCTCGGACCACGATCTTCATGGTAGCTCCAATTGCGCTTGGTACAGGCGCTCAGCAAATCGCCAATCTTTATCATCATCAATATCGACAACACTGTATTTTGGCAACACATAGCCTAGCGCATGATTATGGATTTTATCCTCGCTGAGCCATGCCTCACGACTGCCCCAATAAAACTGCCCTGCGTCAAAATACGCTTGCGGTAAATCTTGGGTTCGGGTGAGTTCATGTTGGCTAAACATGCTCGACACTTCACCAGTATCGCTTAATTTCAGTGAGCGTAACACATTGGATTCAAATTCTAAAACCGGAAAACAATACAAACTGTTGGATGACTGCCAGCGCTCAAAACTGTCGGTTAAATACTGCGGTTTTAAAAAAGGCGTACAGGGGTATAGACAGCAGATATGGCTAGCTTTTGGCACGTGCTGCAGCACATGCCGAATCACCGCAGCGGTAGTGGCGTAATCATCGGCAAGCGCGGCAGGCCTTCGGCTGACAGTTGCACCATGGTGTTGAGCGATATCGGCAATTTCGCCATCATCGGTTGACACGATAATCTGCTCAAACAGTTGGCTGTTTTTTGCCGTTGCAATGGCACGAGCCAGCATGGGTTTGCCACAAAAATCTTTGATGTTTTTGCGGGGAATGCGTTTACTCCCCCCACGCGCAGGGATGATACAGACCTTCATTATGCTAATGCCTGATAAATTGCATTGACCACTTGCGCTTGCGAGGCTTCGCTTAAGTCATAATACAATGGCAAACTAATCGCTTGTGCATAGTAGCGCTCGGCATGGGGAAAATCACCTTGTTTAAAGCCCAGCTTGGCATAATACGGCTGGGTATGCACTGGAATATAATGCACATTCACCCCGATATTTTGCGCCCGCAAACTGTCAAACACTTGCTTACGCGTTTTGCCACTGTCTGCTGTCAGTTGAATGGGATATAAATGAAACCCTGAATAATTAGCAGGATTGCGATAAGGCAACATAATCGGTAAATCTTTTAATAATTCATCATAACGCTTGCCAAGCTGGTGACGGCGAGTGACAAAGTCATCCAAATAGTTCATTTGACTCATCCCCAATGCCCCTTGCAATTCGGTCATGCGATAGTTAAAGCCCAAATCAATTTGCTGATAATACCAACCACCGTCGGGTTCATGGGTCATTAGATTGGCATCACGGGTGATACCATGACTACGCAGTAGCTGCATTTTTTCCGCCAATGCCGGATCATTCGTTGTTGCCAGTCCACCTTCTGCGGTGGTAATGATTTTGACAGGGTGAAAGCTAAACACGGTAATGTCGCTAAACTCACAATTGCCAATTGGTTGATTGTGGTATTTGCCACCAATGGCATGGGAGGCGTCCTCAATAACCTTAAAGCCATATTGCTGTGATAGCGCATGAATGGCCGCCATATCACAGGGTTCACCGGTGAAATGCACGGGAATGACTATTTTTGGCAAGCGGTTTTCAGCATCGGCAAGCTGTAACTTTTCTGCTAACGCGTTGATAGACATATTGAGCGTTAGCGGATCAATATCCACAAAATCAATGTTAGCACCACAGTACAATCCACAGTTGGCAGATGCGGTAAAGGTAATCGGCGTCGTCCACAGCCAGTCATCTTTGCCCTTTTCACCTTGGCCAAGACCCAATGCCAAACAAGCGATATGTAGTGCTGACGTCGCACTATTCACCGCCACGCCAAACTTTGCCCCCGTATAGGCAGCGACTCGTTCTTCAAACGCCGGTACTTGACTACCTTGGGTCAAAAAATCAGACTGTAGCACGGCGACCACCGCATCAATATCAGTTTGGGTGATATGCTGACGACCATAAGGGATAAATTGATTTGCCATAATATTTGCCATAATATTTGCCCAAGGGGGGGGTTTGTTATCAAGTGGGTTTGTGCTCAGGGGTTAGCGATTAAATTTTACCAATTTTTGCTTTGTTGGTTTCAATCCATTCTTGGAGTTGCCCAGTTGTCATCCACTCACTGTTATTATCACTGGCGTACACGAAGCCTTCTGGCACCTTAATACCATCTTTGATACGCTCAGGCGTCTCATCCCAGCCATTAATCGCGGGCAAGATTTTAAAATGCTCAGGATATTCGTAGGTATGAAAAGAATCTTCAGCACTAATCATTTGCTCATGCAGTTTCTCGCCAGGACGAATACCAATGATTTTTTGCTCAGCAGTGGCAGAAACGGCAGTTGCCAAATCTGGCATAGTCATGGATGGAATTTTTTTGACATAAATTTCGCCGCCCACCATGTCGTCAAATGCATGCCAAACCAGCTCCACGCCTTGCTCAAGCGAAATCATAAAACGGGTCATACGTGGGTCTGTGATGGTCAGTACGCCACTGTCTTTAATGGATAAAAAATACGGAATCACCGAGCCACGACTCCCCATGACATTACCATAACGTACCACCGAAAAGCGTGTGCCATGCTCCCCTGAATAGGCGTTGCCTGCGACAAACAGTTTGTCCGATGCCAATTTGGTCGCGCCATACAGATTCACGGGACTGGACGCTTTGTCAGTCGATAAGGCAACGACTTTTTTCACCCCTTTATCAATACAGGCGTCAATTAAATTCATTGCGCCGTTGATATTGGTTTTGACACATTCAAATGGATTGTATTCGGCGGTGGGCACGATTTTGGTTGCTGCGGCATGCACCACATAATCCACCCCATCAAGCGCGCGATATAGACGGTCTTTATCACGCACATCACCGATAAAAAAACGTACCCGCGGGTCGCCTTGGTACAGTTTTGCCATTTCCCACTGTTTCATCTCATCACGCGACAGGATAATCAATTTTTTGGGATTGTATTTTTCAAGCGTCATCGGCACAAAGGTATGCCCAAATGAGCCTGTCCCGCCTGTCACTAAAATGGTTGAATTGGTTAACATAGTGCACTACCTATTATGGCTAAAGTTATTTGTCGCAGTTTATCTAGCCCCAAAACCTGTCAGCATGGTTTGAATGGTTTTGAGCACAATCAAGATATCTAATGCAAAAGAAATATGTTTAATATAATAAAAATCGTACTGTACCTTAAGCGCTGTCTCATCGGTATCACTGGCATACCCTTGTGTGACCTGCGCCCATCCAGAAATACCGGGTTTGACGATATGTCGATAATTATAAAATGGGATGGTTTTTTCAAAGGTTTTGACAAAACTTAGCTGTTCAGGTCTCGGTCCAATCAGGCTCATATCGCCTTTGAGCACATTCAAAAATTGCGGCAACTCATCGATACGGGTTTTGCGAATAAACTTACCGACTTTAGTCACTCGAGGGTCATTTTGTTGCGCCAGTTTTGCCCCGTTTTTTTCTGAGTCAAAGCGCATACTGCGAAATTTATAGATTTTAAACAATTTACCGCCTTGCCCGACCCGCTCTTGGACAAATATGGCTTTACCCGGACTTTCCAACCGTATCGCAATGACAGTGATCACCGCAATCAGCAATACCAAGGGTGCTACCAATAAAATCGCTATAATATCAATCAGTTGTTTAAACCATAAATAGGTTTGCGATGGCAACAGCGAGCCCAATTCGTTTTCATATAAATGATGAATCGGCAGACGACCCGTCAAAGACTCATACACCTGGCGATTATTATACACCGGTCTGCCTTGTAACGTTTGCTCGGTTAAAAATCGCTGCCAGTCTTCATCGAGTGCAGGCGATGACAGGTCTGCTACGATCGCTTGCACTTTTTTGGATTGTATGGCATCCAAATGCGGTTTTTCAAGACGCAGCCAACGGATTTGAAAAATCGCTTCAAAGTTTTGACAATGCCCCAATGGAATATACGCCATATAAGGTTGGTGCGCTTTTTGCTCAAGTAAAAATGATAAAAAGAAAAACACTACCCCGATAACACCCGATAAGCCAAAATAATAGAGCGAATACGGCAACCGAAAAACGATAATCACCATGCCTAATAGCATCATCACCAACAATAAGGTTGGCAACACAAAACTGGTGGAGCGTTGACCTGGAAACTGGGTGAGTTTGCGCAAACCAAGGGTCACTAGCAAGACACCCAACGTGGCTAACACCATACTGTTAAATTCAGTAATCAGCCAGCGCCCCTGCAAAAAGCGCATTCGCCACATCAGCAACGCCGGCAACACCACTACAACCAACCATCCCACAATGAGTCGGAACGCGATATTTTGCCATACTAAAAAAATTACCCGCTGCATTATGGTTTAAGTCCTGTTTTTTCAGGATTGGCGTCTCGCCATTGTTGAAACTCACGGTATAACGCTGCAAATGTCGCAGGATCTTGTTTGGCAAGATTGCCCAAGTCAGTATCCACATTATCACAATCCGACAAATTTTTTACCATGACACAAGCCGCTTTGATATGTGTTAATGCCGCTTGTTGGTCACCTTTATAGGCTAAGAACTGTGCATAAGCTAATATATTAAACTGGGAAGAATCGGTATTTAGCACCTCTTCAAAGATGGCTTCTTTGAGGCTTGCCTGATTGCGATTAATCGGCACTTGCATGGCAAGGATGCGGTCATGATAAGCACTAAAGCCAAACACCTCATTTTGGTAGTCAATTCCTTTGTCTTGGTTTAGATGATTGGTGTGCTTGATAAAGCGATTATAATCCAAATAATTGAGATGAAAATATTGCCAAATATAGTAGCCTGATAACATCGCCAAACCCAGCATCACCACAGACATGGCTTTTGTTAGTTTGGTTTGCCACGAAAGCTGCCATTTGGTCTGTTCAATCAACGCCAAAAACAAGGCAAAAACCGCGAGATAACGAAAATACCATAACGGGTATTCTACACTGGCATACAAGATACTGGCGATGACAAATGCCAGTGCAATCGCGCTTTCGCTACTATGGCGCAGATGAATCGCCCGCACGAGTAGCCAAACAATCGGCACAAAGCATAGCGCGCCTAACACCCCTAGCTCCGCCAAAATCATGGTAGCAAAATTATGCGAATGGTCGGCAATCTCTGGCCATTTAAAATATTGGGCATAATCAACGCTTGCGCCCATGTAGTTGTTCCAGCCGACCCCGGTGAGCACATGGTCATGAAATATCATCATGGCGCGTTCGCTCATCGCCGAGCGGTTCCCCTGCCCGCCTGCCATACGACTCACCGCGCCAAGCTGATTGGCGCTGCTATAATTGCTAATCCAGCTTGCGCCCATATAATACAATACAAAAACAACTAACCCCAAAACGGTGGCAGAAAGTTTGTTTTTCCACGCTATGGGCTGAGTCAAAAAGAAAATGGGTATCACCGCCAACATCATCACCAGACCCGCCCGACTTTGTGTCAAGGCAAGCCCGATGGTAAATATCACAAACAATACCATCAAGCCAAACCGCGCATATTGTCGGTATCGACCCATCAGCCACTGCGGTGCATTTAACCTTTCTTGAAAAGACTGCTGCAGTTGATAAATCACCCCACACAGTGCCAACACAAACGCATAGCCTGCGTGATTGGCTTGTCCAAAGTTGCCGTCATAGCGTCCGCCATTGGCGTTACCGCGCGCAATCACCCAGCCTTTATAATCAATCTGATAGCCTTGGGTTTGCATCATTTGAATCATAAAAGTGATGATTGCCATGAGATATACCGCAATAAACAAGCGGTTTAATAAATTCGCTTTATTATCAATATTACTGCCTATCAAAGCAGTCAAGGCAACCACCAGCAAGCTTATCACGGGGAATATCAGCGCATCGGGGTAAGCGATATGATTAAATAATGGCTGACATACAAGCAATAGCGCTAGCAGCAACCAAGTAAGCACAGATTTGCTGAACTTTGTAATCGGGTTTTGCCAAAAAAAAGCCGCGGCTGCCAAACTCACAAACCCAAATGCGGTGGCATTGACCACAAAATCTCGACCCAGTGGCGAGTGCCAAGGCATGAGGTACGTCAAAATGGCTAACCCCATAAACAGGGTAAATAAACGGATATCTTGGGTGAGCGTTTGGTTTGATGTCGATAGTAGCATGGTGTTTTTCGTGGGCTTTAAACGCAAAAATGCTAAACGGGGTAGTTTAGCATTTTTCATTATTAATTACGATTTTTAGATAGTAATATCTTTTGTTAAACAGGCATATTTTTGTTTAATAGTAAAGTTCAAGAGATAGCTTATTTCTTTTTTTGATAGAGAGCGATTGGAATAGTCTGTTATCATTATTTTAATTAATTTTTCAAGTGATGAGTAAATGCATTGATTTATTATTTGTATAACTCAAAAGCAAAAATGCTAAACAGGACGGTTTAGCATTTTCGGTTTTTCAGTAATATAAATAACTAAATTTACCATTAGCATTATAGAGTAAGAGCAGCAGCTGTGCCTGTACTTGTACAATTTCCTGATAATTCAGCTGGTGCATTAGTTGAACATGTCCAAGTACCACCGCTACTACCTGTACCAGGTGTATAAGTAAATAAAACTGTTTTTCCCTTCAATTTATTATTCACATTTGTACCAAAAGTATATAAAGCTTTTGCTGCAGTGCTTGTGCCAGCGGTATAAGCACCATAAGTAACATTACCATATTTCCCAGTTAAATTAGCTCCTAATTCGTTGGCGGTGGCACTACTAGCTGCGTATGAAGTTCCTTGATCAACTTTCTCTTGAATAGCAGACTTAGTCCCCGAAAGTAAAATCTGTGATTCGGAAAATTGCGAACGTGCAATATAATTTTGATATGCAGGAATCGCAATCGCAGCCAAAATACCGATAATCGCAACAACAATCATTAATTCAATCAGGGTAAAACCTTTTTGAGCGTTCATAATGAACTCCTATTTTTGAGTGTATAAAATGGATAACCTAATCATATAGTTAATTATATAGCCAGTCATCCAAGTAATTAAGTCAATTTGCAAAGTTTTTATAACCATCACTTTGCGTTTCTAATAGAATTACTGCAGTTTATGTGCCAATTTAATTTTTCAGCCAAATTAACACTAATATACCTTCTACTTGGCGACTAATTTAAAAATTATTTAGTGTATCAAGGATTATCTAAGCGCAAAGTTTTTTCAACCCTCTTAATTTATTTAGCTATCCGTATTTTATTGTCAAAGATATGACAATTTTTGTCATTGTTTTATGTAACCCAGCCTAAATATTGTCCATACTGCCAAAAATTGTTCAATGCCTAGTGTGGTAAGCTAGTTATTCCACTCTTGACCTGTCCCACATGAGGTATTTCGGCATTTTATCCCTTGCGCGTTTAGCGTGAGCGTACCATCATTTGCCATCTGCGATGAGATAATAGGTGTCGCTGTAATTGTCCAACGGTCAGTGAGGGGGGTGGGTGCTAGGGTAATGGTATATAATGCTGTACCACTTCTAGGGAAACTCCCATCTAATCCCGTGCCTGCGTTTGTGTAACTGCCTTGGGCAAGTTTACGCGATTCAATTTGCGAGGCGATATTTTGCATCTCAGTCATCATATCTGTGCGTTTGGTCTTAATGACGTAGCGCTGATAGCTTGGATACGCAATCGCCGCCAATATACCGATGATAGCAACCACTATCATCAGTTCGATTAGGGTAAAGCCTTTTTGGCTATATCGATTTTTCATTACCATGACTCCCAATTAGTATCACAGCTGGTTGGTATGATACTAACGCTACTGTCACTATTTTTGGCTTTGCATTGTGCCCCACTGCTAGTGAGCAAAATCTTATGCGCATCGTTAAATTTTGTGGGATTAGGGGTGGCAAACATCACCCATGCTCTACCTGCAGTCAAGCTATTAGAGAGTGTCGAAGATGCCGTTGGCACTAGACTATTGCCAGTATTGTCGCCATCCACTAACATTATCTTGTATTGATAACTATCCGCTGTGCTGTTGACAGGGATATAAATTGTATTATTGGTCGCATCATAACTGTAACTGACTGTACCGTCACTGGCAATTTTTTTGGGTAAAAAGCCTTTATAGGTCAGTGCAGTCGCCCTCCAGCGATTGAGCTCAATCTCTAGCTGCTTCATTTTGGCTTGCGCTTGCGATTCGGCATTGCGGATAGCATATTGCCGATATGATGGGATAGCGATACTGGCGAGTATCGCAACCATCGCTACTGTTACCATCAGTTCAATCAGCGTAAAGCCATTGTGACGATTCATCATTGCCTCAGTTATTTATTGACTTCAAACCAAGTATTTGGCTTTAAGGTATATCGGTCATTGTAGATATTCTCTGGTGCTGAGCCATCACCTGTCGTTTTACTTAAACCAGATAATGGTTGGCTAATTCTATCAAGTCCAATATTATTAGACCCCGTATCACCCGCCAATAGCTTACCGCCGTCATCACCAAAGTCCACTCGGTTATAGACTCTATCGGCAATTTTTTGCGTACCAATCAATAAGCGTTGATTAGACAATGTAGAACTACGTGGCCCTAGTGTCAACTCTTGGATACCTTGCCCTGCCCGCGCAAAACCTGCCGTGCCATTTTTAGATGCAGCATATTCATCGATAGCCGCCCCTGCTGAATTTGTGGTTTCTTTTAAGCAGATACCGTAAGGTAGACAGTACAATTGACGCTCCGAGCCGCCTGTGATTTTTGCAGAACAAGACTCAGTGACGCCATAGTTCATATCGGGGTTGTAGACAGTGGTATATAAGAAACTATCAATAACCTCAGACTTGCCCACGCCTTTGGTATATTTGACCTTATCAAAGCCATCAAAGCGCGTTAGTGGATAATACCAGCCACGTTTGGCTTTTACAGAAGCGATAGCCGAACGCTTGGTATCTAAAGTATAATCTTCAGTGACCGTGGGTAACGGCAATAAGTCGCTAGACGCTGTGGTATTGGCGGTCAAGTCTACCACTTTTTGTACTTTAGGTGCATCCGTGGCGGTAGATTCTTTGCGGGTAGTAAAATCACTGGCATATAAGATACTATCTGCCAACGTGACATCGGTGTCCATGATGCCATACAGCCTATCGGCATAAGCATCGCTAGCACGTAGTTTTGATAACGGCGAACTGCGGTCACCTGAAATGACATTAACCACAGCGAACAATCGGCTGTTATTAAAGGTACTATCGCCCCGGTAAAAACTGACGGCAGGACGCTCATAAAAACGGTGATTATATTTGATATCTGCGCCAGTAAAGGCAGGTTGCAGTAGACGCACTACGCGCGTATTACTAAATGAAGTTTCAGGTGCAGCTGTGCCACTGCTTACAGGTTTGATGAATCCAGCATTGGTAAAATCAGCACGGAACAGTTGACCGCCCATGTCAGCAAAGTATAACTGATCCATATAGCCATCATTGTTGCGGTCAAGTACAGTAATCCCGCCTACGATACTATTATTAAGGGTGGAGACTGTTGTATTGGTAGCACCGGATACCGCATTGGCTGCTTTGGTGGCTGACCAAATAAGCGCACCCGTTTTGGCATCAACCATATAGACAGCATTGCCTAGGGATTCTGCAGCGGTTGTGCGGTTACATGCCTGTGATTTTTGATTGCTTAAGGTCGAAGTTGTGGTACCGACTTGATAACCTTGGTCTTCATAGCAAGTATCGTAGCCACCACCAAAGACTAAGACATCTTTATAAGCATTGACTTTTTTGGTTGTCGAGTCTATGCCTGTGGCAATTTTTGCCTTGGTAGGTTTTGACCATATTTGTCCCATACGGTCAAAGCCTATCGTAGCAGAATCGATTCTAAATAACATCTTAGGATTATTTTTATCCGTTAAATCCAAGCCATACAGTCCTTCTCCGCCCATCCGTAGTCCGCCATAAGCACGGACGTAGGTATTACGGCAGTCACGGGTATTATTTGGGTCGATAGTTTTATTTTCTGCACAAGGGGTTACAGTGACTCTGTTATTATCAAGGTCATAAAAATAATTAGCACTCACTAGCCAAGGCGCGTCCACACCAAAGTAAGGTTTGCCCACCTCTGTGCTCGTACCATTGATAAGCGCCTGTGGTTGTTTCTCCAACATTAATTTTGGCATAAAAGCCAAAAGCTCTCTCCCCCCATTGCCTGTAGTAGTATAGTCATCAGCATTCACCATATGAACCATACCATCACTAGAACCAAATAACGCATAATCGTCGCGTGTGTCAGTCACTGCACCTGTAGTAGCATCTAAGTCTGCTGAATAAGACACCATACTCGGTGTGGAATGAATAGTTGCACCTAAGTGTTTAACAGCTGAAGGCGGTGCAGTAAGTACCAAATCTGTCAATGACTGCGTCTTTTGCGCATCAGTCAATGTAAAACCCAAAAACTGTAGCAAATAATTAATTTTGTCACGGCTGTAGATAGCGGTATCGTTAAAGGTATTAGTGGCACTAATCGCATCTCCACTAGTATCTGACAGATTGGTCAAGGTGAGTTTGCCTGCACTAGTAACACCAAATTTGCGTATTACTGGTGTATTATTCGTTGCAGACTGTTTGTCTTCTAGATACAACGTCCTTATGTTATTGACTGCCGTATCAGGGGTTTTCAAATTACTAAAAAAACCACCTGATGTCACTAGATCATTAGCGACAGCACCATCTTTGGTGATGCTCACAGCACTCCATAAATCCTCTGTACTAGGATTTAATTTACCCGCAATGTCAGAGAACAATGCAGCATTGGATTTACCATATAAGGTACCTTCATTAAGGTTATATTTTTTGAGGTTACCTGACCAAACAGCAGTTGATTTACCCACTTCTGCTTGCAAAATCGGATAGTAGGCAACTGCAAGTTGGCTATCTGCGCGATAAGGGTCATCAGGTACTACAATCGTTCCTGAAGGGACTGGTCGAATATCAGCACTTAATACATCCATAAACGCAGCCAAGCTATCTATAACATCCTGTGATGAATCGGCATAGTAATAGCCGCCACCACCAAACTCTTGACCAAGTCTACATAAGTTTTGAACATCTTTATCAGTTGATGAGGTGCAGTTATATACTTTCTTGCCATTAATCGTAGTGGGTGTACTTAGACCTGCCATATCTGAACCAAAGCCCACCGTAGCTGTCTTGATAGGAAGACCAGTTGCATTACTATTTGAAGCTAAAATTTGTCCATAGTTCGCCATACAGCCCCAACCTAAAGCACCCCTCGTTCCATCTGGCAATAGCCCACAATTAGTTACTTTTGTAGCAGTAGTACTTAGCGATGTATTCATTAATGCTTTCGCTTGTGTAGCCTTAACATTGGTATTAGGCTCACCGTCTGTTAATAAATAGATTCCATTACCGGCACAGGTAGTTTCTTGGGCGCCTTGCAAATATCTAGTTTTGTCTTGTATTTTTGTAATATTATCAGAGTTAGTAAAGCCTGAACCAGTTCCTGATGTGTTAGTACCCAGCATATAAGCGCCTGCCTCTGCAAACGCACTCGGTGTCGGTGTACCACCCGTAGCAGTTAGCCCTGCAACATAATTTGCCATTAGCTGGCGATTTTCCATTGTGAGCTTTTGTATTGGATAGCGAATGATGCCAGTTTTACCATCACCATTATAAGAAAAAATACCAATGCCTAAGCCAATATCATTACTAACCGTATTGTTGGTAAGTAAGGTTAACAAAGCCACTTTAAGGCTATTGATTCGATTATAAATTGTCTTATTCGTCGTGCTTGAAGTACAACTTTGCAGATTTGAGATAGTAGTAGTAAAAGTTTTAGTACTGTCAGTTGCATCTGTATAAACAAAACTTGTATCTTTCTTTTGTGTTGTACTCTTCTTGCATCCACTCAGTGTTGAATCCATACTACCTGAGATATCAAGCATCATCATGATATTTGGATTGCCAGGCGTGGGCAAGGCATAAATCTCTAGGTCACCAATTTGCTTTTTAACGACATCCGCCTGTGAAGTACTCACCGCCACCATTATCGACATAGCAATAACTACATATTTGATTGAAGTCGTTATTTTACCTTGATACGATTGATTCATTGCTTTAGACCTCTTAACACCAAATTTGGGTTTCATCGTTATCACCACATTATCTTTATCTTAACAAACCTTAACTACCTGATGAGGTTAAAGTACATTTTGACGATAATCTCTCTGTACCTTTGCCAAACGGAATACAGTTGGTTGAGCTTGACATATTTTCGACATCCGCTTGCTCGTAAAGCATCTTGCTTGGGGTGTTGGCTTTACGCATACACTCAATGAGAGAAGATTTTCCTGCACTCACATTGCCTTGGATAGCGGTTTGTTCAAAGCACTTATCAGAACCCACCTTAGGCTCTGCATACGCAGGTAAGGCTGCAGTGGCGCGAATGTCGAACTTGAACTTTTTACTGGTGCGGTTTTCTACTTCTTTCCCAATCACTATTTGTGAAAATGGTTCAGCATCGGTTTCAGGTGGGGTGACGGCAATATTCATCTGGGTCATTGAGGTTTGTCTATCACTATTATAGCTATCAGCACTGGTATAGTCACAGTAGCCACTGTTACGCCCACTCCAGTAGCCCCCGCCTTTTTTTAGGATGGTAGCATTTTTGGCCAGGTATTTTTTTTCACGCGGATTATAGCAGTAGATAAATTCGTTGGTAGCATTGTCCGAATTGAGTAAAAAATGCCCGATAGCCCCTGACACGCTGGTAATATCTTTGTATGCCTGTGAGGTGGGACTGGCATTCACCATCGCCTCTAACTTTTGATTGCCACTATCGGCTGATTGTAGCAACAGGGTGTTGATTTGGTCAGCGGTGGCGGTTTTGAGATCCGTGGTACTTTGGCGAACCGCTATCGCCCCTGCCAACAGGATCAGCACCAAAAACAACAATACTACAATGAGCGCCGCGCCGCGTTGATGAGATGGCAAATTATGCGCCTTGTTTATTGGACGGATAAGCGCGGATTGCGTGCTGATCGATAAGATTGGATTGCGCATTGGCTAACTCCCCGCCGTTAATGTCGTACTGGTGTCAATATTGATAACTCGCGCGTTTCTCAATAAGGTCGTAGATTCATAGGTAGTACGTACCAGTTTAGGCTGTCCTGATTTTAATGGCTGAGTTGCACCTAATAACTTAAAACTGGTCGCGACATCGCTACCGATGACAGGTGAACTGCCTCGGACAATTAGTCCAATTTTGACTGCGGTAATGGGCGGCTTGGTACCAGACAATGCTAAATACTCACTGGCGGTCAGGTAGCGCATCAACCCAGCATTACTAGGTGCGTCAGTTTGGATACCCAACAAGATTTTGAATTGGTCTACCCCTAAGATTACCTCGCTGCCACCGCTTTGATAGTTTGCACTCAAATCACTGATGCCTGCAGTTGTAACCCTACCCGCATCACAAGCTAACACTAGCCCTTGACCAGTGGTACTTGAACTTCTAATAAAATACCGCTCAATTACAGTAGCACCCAATTCTACATCGGCGCTTTCACAATCAGGAATTTTTACACCCGTGGTATTTTTAAATTGAATCGTTAACTGGTCGCTATTGATCCCTGTGATATTAGAATCGCCTCCAGTGCGGGTAAAATAAAGATTTTTGGAAGTGTCTGTGCTCTCCAAACCAATATTTTTAGGTGAAATGACGATGCCACCACCCGCCGTTGTATCGGTAATAGAGGTTACTGAATTTCCCAAATTTGCCAAGCGCAAATGGCTCTCTAGCTGCTGCAAACCAAAAACGCTCGCCTCTTGTAGCTCGCTGCCACTTTTTTGGGTTGAGGCGGTTTTGGTATTCGTTAGGTATACTTGTATCACCGCAGCAGAAATCAGTAGCCCCAATACCAATGAAATCGTTAGCTCTACTAAAGTAAAGCCTGAAGTAGAACGATAATTTGATATCATCAGTATGCCTCCATAATGAAGCATTGTGCACCAAAATTATAGACCGCATCACCATTAGCGCAGGGTTTGTCTTTAGTCGTATCGGATGCAACGGCGGTATCCAAAAAAATCGGGTCGGTATCGCCCCAAGCGGCAATCAGGCATTGGCGGTCTTGGCCAACCGTACTAATCGTTGTGGCAACACCACTAGCGCTAGTGGTTGTCGTGCGTTTGGTCGGGCAAGTTGCCATACCCACGTTCAAGCCATTGTCTGTGGCATATTGCTTGACGGTTAAGGCATCTTTTACTGCCAATTGCTTAATCGTACAGGAAACAGGCGTACCACCTGTCATGCAACTATCTTTGGTGATAGCCACATTGCTAGTATCTGTATTGGTGAGTGTGGTGGCGGTGCCGTTAATCGCGGTTTTGAATGCGGATATGCCATCTATATTCGCTCGCATCATTTCTGCGCCACCACGCAGTACCGTTAATGCTCGGGTACGCATCAAACTCTCATCGGTGGCTTTGACTGCGGTCATCTGCATCGCAGTAAATCCAAGCACCGCGATTGCCAACAACATCAAAGCGACCAGCACTTCTATTAAGCCAATGCCTTGTTGTGAATTCATGAACAACTCCCATTGACGGCTGTTTCTTCTGTCGAGATACTACCATTACCATCTACTTTGACAATTGATTTGAGCAGTCCTTTATTAAAACAAACCCCATACCCCATTCCTAAGGTTATCTTCTTACGTTCTGTACTCTCTGTATCTGTGCCTTGATAAACGCTTTTATTAGCAGCAAAAGTGATTGTATTAGGTGCATCAGATATCTGGGAAATATTGACGCTATTGTCAATTTGATAGGTCTTAGACGTGCTATTACTAGCATTGACAGCACCACTAGTCAGGGTAATGCGCTTTGCTGCAGTATCAACGGTTACAATAGTATTGCTTTGGGTTATTAGTGCTTGTGAGCGTGCTTCTTTAAGAGCATTAACAAAGACACTGGCAGCTTCTCGTGTTTTCGCTTGTTGTATCTGTTTTTGCATATTAGGCGCTGCCATCGCGGCAATGATAGCCATAATCGCAATGGTGATGACAAGCTCAACCAGCGTAAAACCTTGGTCTTGGTCTCGATGATACTGTCTGTTCAAAACTTTCACCACGATACCCATCCATACCCCTTGATAAACGACCTATCATACCATGTTTACTAGCACAAACAATTCTAACATTAAAGCAAAAAACATACCTATTATCGCAGTATTTTTGTTAATTGTCGTACCTAAAGCTTACTACCGATAGTTTACCTCAGCCACTTATCATTGCTAAGCGAATTAGGACGAAAGGGCGCTCACGTATTATCAAATCATTTTTAGCTCAGTATTTTAAAGCATCCTTCCAACAACCCACTGGTAGCCCGTCTTTATCTGCGAGCTTTAACGATATAGCGATGCACCTTTGGTCGCAAAACAATGACAAGCAGGACCTAATGCAAAACCTTACCATGTAATACTGAATACGCATGAATATGAGCAGATGGGTAATAATTTGTGAGTAGATTAGCCAATTCAGACAGGGTGGCACCTGTGGTCACCACATCATCAAACAAAATCAAATTTTTGCTAGGGGGCATATCTGTTAGGGAAAACGCATCTTTGATATTATCTAAACGCTCTTCTCGGCTTAGACCCTGCTGGTGAGGTCGGTCGAGTCGCTGCACACCCGTAAAAACAGGGATTTGCCAGTGAAAGCTTAGATAAGCGGTTAAAATGGCAAGCGGATCGAAGCCGCGTTGTCTAATGCGCTGTAAACTTGTTGGCACTTTAACAATTAAAGAGTTTTTTGAATGACAACCTTTGGGAATATGTAGTTGTCTAATAGCCTGAATCAAAACGGGCAGATGATGTAATTGCTGCCCATTTTTGTACCCAAGCATGATTTGATTGAGGGGATATTGATAGTAGCCGCTGGCTACGCCACGCAGTGACGTTTGCTTTAGTTGCAAAGTAAAAAATGACGCGGACCATGCAAACTGGTTATGGCATGGCTGACAAAGAAATTGCTGTCGATTGAACCAATGGTCATGGTGACGCGGTGCTAACTTATCAAAGCCTGCTGCAGCGCAATCATTGATACCACATAGTTGGCAACGGTGATGAACTTTCGCTTGATACACCAACGCCATGGCAAAGGGCAATCGCCACCAAGGCAAGGGGGCAACGATTGCCATAAACGTAGTTAAAGCCCTTTAAAATCATTGAACATGATACCAATACCGATATTGGTGCTCTTATGATTATAGTCTTGGATGTTTTCACCATAGCCATGGAACACTTGTAAAATCGCTTTCATACCGCCTGTCAATGGATAAGCATAATCCACCTGTATAGCGCCTTTATTGGTGCTTGGATTATAACGCATCACACCACCCACTGTGCTTTGGTCATTGAGCGGATACAACCAACGCACATCGCCATAGCCCATATAGTCGCCAATATCTGGGTTATCCGAGTCTTTACTGTTCTCATTTGCGATTAGCCACAGTCTTGGAATCACGGTGAGTTTGCCCCACTCTGTTCCTGCCATCGCATAGATACGATTCCAAGAACGTGATAACGGGTCTGACTGTCCATTTGATTCATGCACTAGCCCTGCGCCCAACAGTCTTAATGACCCGTTCCCAGGCAGATTACCCTTGATAGGCTGCGTCAAAAATATCTCTGGTTGGTAATCTGAGCTGCGAAAAGGTCTTGAGCTTTTACCATTGTACACTTGCCAATAAGACTGCTGGGTATAGCCAAGCCACACATCGGCATTGGTATCAAACACATCTTGGGCAAGCTTGGTTTTCATTGAAATTTGCAGCTTGCTATCTAAGTGCTGCAAATAATCTTTCGATGCGCGAACATGATCTTGGGTGGGTGAATGAATATCATAGTTTGGCGTCGCGTTGTACCAAAGCGGCATGACATACATGGGCAAATGCGGACGTATCGTCAGTATTCCTTTGGGATCATTTTTATCCAAGTCATATAACACACTCAGTGGCGTATATCTTTCCACATCCGCTGCGGTAACCCCCACTTGCTTTAAGATTGTTTTGTCTTGCTTGTTAGGCACCAAATGATCCAGTTTTTTTTGCTCGTTTTTGGTTATCGTCGTGGTTGTGGTCGTGACGGTTGCCGTTTGATCCACGGCTAACACGGGCACTGCTTTACCTTCTTTGATACTCACTTCCAAGGTTTTGGCAATATCAAGGGGCGCCTTGGCTTCAGGTTCGATTTTACCAACGCTTATCTTGTCAAAACAAGCCAACCGCGCGACATTGTCAGCGATTTTTGAACAGGTTAGCAGCGTTTGTTGGTCGACAGGGATAACGGTTGTTTTTATTAAAGTTTTTGTTGAAGCTCTTGTTGAAGATTTTGTTGAAGTTTTTGCGTGCGTAGTTGCTGTAACTGTTAGTGTGGCTAGTATAGCAAGCGATAAAGAGGTATGGTAAAGCGTAAGTTGTGACATAGGTTGACCTTCTTACAAAAATATCGTTCATAATAGCAAAAATTGATGACAAATAGTTAACAAATGCATAATAATTTTTAACAGTAAAGTAAAGTTACAAGCAACTATTGGCTCGTCAATTATTGGTATTTCTATTGGTGCTGGTATTGGTAATTCTATTGATACTGCTGGCCTTTATACTCAAGCCAACCGTCTTGATGACGGCTAGCAGGGTCACGGTGTGTCCAATGTACAACGCCACCTTTGTCGTTATAAATATATTCACCATAAAAACGAATGGGGTTTTTGGCTTGGATACCCTCGATGCGGGGTGCCAAATCAATATTATGGGCAATTAACACCGTGATATTTGGGTAATTATCAATTTTGACCAAAAACTTTTGATGGCGGCTACCCTCATTATCGTCTTTTAGCACTTTAATCACCGTACCACACCCTAATACCTGTCGTTTAACGCTGGGATTTTTGGCTTGATAAGCTTGATTAATGGCGGCGTTGTTGCACTGAAGATTTGTTGCCTGACGTTTTTTGTAAGTATAAGGGCTTGAGTTTTTAGCCGTCTGTTGATTGGAATTTGAGCCTGCTAACTGCGAATTTGGGCTTGATAACTGGCTATTTCCGCTTTGGTTTTGGCTTTTATTTTGGCTGGGCTGTTGGTCGGCATTGCCTGCATGGGAACACCCAGTGACAAAAATTAGCACCCCGAAAGTTAACGGGATGGCTATAGACTTTGCTAAGTGATAGTTCAATTTTTATTTAACCTTTATGGTTGAATGGGTCAATGAATCATTTGACTGAGTTTTCTTGAACTGAGTTGTTTTCTTGAACTGAATTTTCTTTAACTGAGTTTAGAGTTAATTTAATTGGGACAAAAGTTGCTCAAAATCAGAGCGTTTGACTGCACCGTTTTGTCTTGCTACCAGTTGACCGTTTTGGTAAAACAACAATACAGGCGGACCGAACACGGCTAGTTTTTTATAGATTGCTTGGCTATCCGGCGTATTGTCAGTCACATCGAGTTTGACAACCTGCCAGCTGGCTAAACTTTGCGGCGGGTTGGCGAAAAGTGTTTTATCCATGATACGACATTCAATGCACCACTCTGCGGTGACATCGACGACTAGCTTTGGATATTGCGTAAGCAAGGGTTCAAGCTCTGACAGTTTAGTGATTGTAATCGTTTGGGTGGTCTTTGTTGCCGTGAATGCCGATTGCCCTGAAGTATTCACAAGCTTGTTAAGCGGCTGCCAACTATCTTGACTACCTGAGGCAGTGCCTATCACAAGACACGCTGACCAAATCCATGCTAGCAATGCTAGTGCTTGAGTGAGTAATTGACCTTTTTTGCCCTGCCAGCGCCACAGCCATAAGCCAATCACAGCAAACCACAGCGCCCATAGCATCAGCATCCAGCTTGATAGCCATATACGCTCTATCATCAATAAAGCGACGCCAAATAACAGCAAACCAAAGCTAGTTTTGACCCAGTTCATCCACTCGCCTGCTTTTGGCATAAAATTACCTTGGGTGGCGCCCAGTAAAATGAGCGGTGTGGATAGCCCAAGCCCCAATAAAAACAATGCGGCAAACCCCATCACAGGATCACCCAGCGCTGCCACACCTGCCAACGCACCTGCAAGGGGTGCCGTCACACAAGGGGAGACAACCAGTGCAGAAAACAAGCCCGTCAAATAACTACCACTTAAGCTACCGAGTCGATTTTCCCCAATTTGGCTGATTTTTTGGAACTTAACACGAAGCGCATGCGGCAGTTGCCAGCGAATGACATCCAACATGTACAGTCCAAGCAGGATAAATAACCCTGCAAAAATTAGCAAAATGACAGGGTTTTGTAGCCAGTTTAGTATACCCAAAGATTGCCCAAATAACGCAACCACTGCGCCCAAAATGCCATAACTGGTGGCAACACCCAAACCATAACTGCCCGTGAGTAATAACCCTTTTTTGGCAGATGGACGATGTTGACGCGCAACGATATTGGCTACAATCGGCAGCATAGGTAACACACAAGGGGTAAAAGCCAACCCCAATCCCGCTAAAAACAACAGCAATAACGCAACACCGCTATGCTTGGTCAATCCAAAAATATCTTGATTGCTAGCGCTAGCTGTCAAACTCGTTGCAACCGCCGCCGATGAAGCCGTGGGTTCAGTCATGACAGTTGTTTGGGCAGGTTGAGACGATGCCATAGATACGACAGGGTCGGATGCGGTTAACTGCGCTGTAGTTAAGACATCGGTGGCTGAAGCATCGGTCACTGTGGTCGATGCGACTTGCTGCCCGCCTGCAGCACTGCCACCGGAAATCGCTGGTTTGGCAGACGGTGGGCTAGTTGCCTCATCGACGGTTTTAGCTGGGGTCAAGCTAGCAGATTGCTGAGTCGTTGTCGGGGCGGCATCGCTGGTCGTCGCCACGGTATTGGTGACTTTGGCTTGGGCGGTTTTTGACGACATTGCGTCTGATTTTTTTGCGCCATTTTTGGTGGAAGCGGCCAATTGGGTGATGACAAATTTGGTCTTTTCTGGGGGATAACAAAGCCCTATTTTGGCACAGCCTTGCCATTTGACCGTAGCAGGTTGCGAGGTGATTGCTTTATCCGCGCTCAAGGTGGTTGTGGCAGTAAAGGGGTGTTCAAACACAGGCACCCGACCAAAATCTGGGTCATCCACATAGGTCGGTGCTGCACTAAATTGTAGCGGCGTCGCTGTTACCCCGTCAGGCAATTGTAAGGTTAATTTATCCCGATACGCATAATAGCCTGCTTTGACATCCACATGAATGGTCACTACTTGCCCTTTTTGCTCAGTATAGACTTTAAAAGCCTCATGCACCGGTAGCGGCTTGTCTTTGGCGGTCAAGCTGGGATTGTCATTACCGCCAAACACCTCACTTAAACTAATCGCTTGGGCGCTTGGTATAGTAAGGCTAGTGACAGCCAGTAGCGTGGCAAGCAAAGAGACATGACGACTCACGGTTCGAAAACAACACAGGGGCGTAGGCATAGGGGACATATTTTTCAAAGACAACTTCTCATATGTTTTAAATTCACAGGTTTTAAATTTATACGTTTCAGATTTATACGTTTTAAGCCACGTAATTATACTATGACGGCTAATTTTAGCCAATCCCCGCCCAAAAACCTAGCAAAAAAAATCAGAGTGCGTGACTCTGATTTGGTTAACCCAGTGGAAACACCAAACTTATAACTTAGCAAAAATGTCTGCGTCTTGTCCTTCGCCGCCTTCTTTGCCATCAGCCCCCAGTGAGAACAAATCATAGGTTCTGCCTTCGGTACCTGGGATAACGTATTGTAGCTCATTATCCCAGCCATCTTTCGGAAAACCGCCTTTAATATACCCGCCCTCTGGCCAGTTTTTGGCACCTTGTGGTGGCTTATTTAAGGCGTCTAACCCTTCTTGGGTGGTGGGATAGCGACCATTATCCACTTTAAACATATCAATGGCATTTGAGGTGGTGGATAAAGCCGTTTCGGTGGTTTTGATGCGGGCTTTGTCACTTTGACCCACCACTTTGGGCACCACAAGACCTGCCAAAATTGCCAAAATGACAATCACTACCATGACTTCAATTAAGGTAAAACCCGCTTGACGATTTTTTGATACATGAGCACAATACATACGAATTTCCATTTTTTAAATTTTTAGCGCTTTTTGATAAGGTGTTAGGATTTTACACGGCTTTTTTGACAATTTGCATACCGATTTGGTTAATTTTGTCGGATTATTTAGCCATTAATTCTTTGGCGATTAATTGTTTGGCGGTTTTAGGGTTTACCCTGCCAAATCATTCATATTGATAATCGGTAGCATTACTGCCATCACAATGGTCATGACAATCACCCCCATCAGTACCAACATCAGCGGCTCAAGTAGCGACAATAGCGTGCTAATCATATTGGTGGCTTCATTTTGCTGCATCGCTGCTGCACGCGTCAGCATGTCATCAAGCTCGCCTGAATTTTCACCGCTTTTAATCATCTGTACCATCATCGGCGGAAAATAATTACTGCGCTCAAGCTGGCTTGATAGGCTCGCGCCTTCGGTGACTTTTTCTGTGGCGCGCGCGATGGTATGTTTGATATGGGTATTGGTGGTGACTGCCGCGCCGATGGCTAGTGCTTCCACCAACGGCACCCCTGAACGTACCAAAATCGCTAACGTACTGGCAAAACGTGATGCGTTCAGATTTCGCGATAATCTGCCAAACACCGGCAAGCGCAAGATAAATTGGTCAAAAGTGGCTTTGCCTGCCGCTGTTTTAACAAACTTCACAAATAAAAAAACCGCACCGATTAGCCCGCTTAATATCAGCCACCACCATTGGGTTAAGAGGTTAGACAATGTCAACACCACTTGGGTGATCCATGGCAGCGCTTGCTCGGATTGTTCAAACACTTTGACAATTTTTGGCACGACAAAGCTCATCAAGCCCACCACCACTGTCACCGCCATCATCAGCAAGATTATCGGATACACCATCGCGCCTTGTACCTTTTTTTGCATGGCAAAGCGATTTTCGGTGTAATCGGCTAACTGGTTTAAAATCAAATCCAAATGTCCCGAGCGCTCACCTGCGGCAATGGTGGCGATATAAATCGCTGGAAAATTACCAGAGTCTTGTAGCGCGCTCGCTAGGCTATAGCCTTCCAATACTTTGCCGCGTACGCCATGCATCAACGCTTTGACATGCGGTTTTTCGCTTTGTTTGGCAATCGCTTGCAACGCTTGTTCAATCGGTATGGACGCTGCCAACAACACCGACAATTGGCGGGTGATTAATGCCAAATCATACGCACCCACCCCTTTTTGCCACAATCGGTTGCGACTGACATCGGTTTTTTGTACAGGTGAGACTTCGACAGGCAGTAAATTTTTATCGCGCAGTTGTTGGCGGATTAGCCTAGCAGAATCGCCCTCAAGAATACCTTGGTGTGACTTGCCTTGGGTATCCATGGCTTTGTACTGAAATGCGGGCATGTGAGTTCCCAACGGGTAAAATTAGCGTTATTTTAAAGGCTTAATAGGCTGAAATAAAGACTCGTTTTCATTGGAATCATATTGTACCAACACCGATAGCTCATCGCGCAAGTCTTGTTTGTTAAAGCTATTGACCTCAGTAATCAGCATTTTTTCGATTCGTTTGTCAACGGCGTATTCACTGATTTGCGCACAATAGATGGCTAATTGATAAACTTGCGCTTTGAGTGACTCATCGAGTGATTGCAATAGTCTCACCAATTCTGCCACATTGATGACTTGGTAAGGGTAATTGGGAATCGCCGCCTCTTTTAATGGGGTGACTGAATAGTTGACACCGAGATGGGCAAAATAATAACAACTAAATAAATAACCTAAAATATGACCAACAAAATAACCCCGGTCATTGTGATAGCATGCCACACCCAAAAACTCAATCACGGTCGCCGCCAAACTATGTTCAAGACCGCGAAATTCAGCGGATGATGGCACCAAGCCTACGGTTGGTAAGTTCATTAAATTTTTGCTTTGGCTGACAATCTGCCAACCAATCGGTCGCTGCGGCGGTAAATGATGGCTAATCGACATCACCAAATCATCGACGATATGTAAATTATTGAACAAATGCTGCAGTTGCATCAGCCCAACATTATCGCGCATGTTCAAATATTTGGCGACTTGCAGTTTTTTAGTTTCAATAAACTGGGATTTTTTACTGGATATATAAAATAACAGCTGGTGGGGTTGGGAGTGCTCAAAATACTGGGTCACCGCATTTTCTTGTGCATGAAACACGGCCGTGTATTGGCTGGTAACATCCATTGGGTTAACACCACGATGGTCCATCGCAGGGTCTTCTGGATTGGGCTTGATGTGCAAGCCATGTGCTTCGACAGGTTGACCTTTGGTAGTTGAAGTTTCCATGTTGGCAATCACAGCTGATAATATATGGGACAGTGCTTGTCACTATATCATACCCCTGTCGACATAACCTAACAGATATTGCTATGAAAATAGACTGGGCATTCTTGGTTGCGATAAAATTTGCTATAAGATATAAAGCTTACTATAAAAGTGGCGATAACCACAAAACCGCAGCAAACCTGCTTTTTTGTGGTTACTCAGGGTTCTCGACTACTGACTCATTCCTCGCTCAAGCTGTCAGCAAAATGCACATCATCGGTTCGAAACGACTGGCGATATTTTCGTGGTGACATTTTATAGACGCGTTTGAATGCTTGGCTAAAGGTACTATCGGAGGCATAACCCACTAACTCACTGATACGGCTGATGCTATTTTCTTGTAGTCGTAAATACCGCGCCGCAAGACGAAGTCGATAGTCCGTTAAATAAGTTAACGGCGGCACCCCCACCACTTCACGAAAATGTTCGGCAAAACTACTGCGTGACATCCCGGCGACTTCAGCTAACTTATGAATGGTCCAATTGGTCTCAGGTCGATCATGCATGACTGCCAACGCCTTGGCAAGGTAAGGGTCTTTCACAGCTTTTAGCCAATTATCCGTCGCTTCGGGCAAGTCCTCAATATAGCTGCGTACACACTCAATCATCAAAATACTGGCGATACGATTGATAATGGTCATTTTGCCAAGTCGGTTCTGCTCAGACTCTAATGCCAAAAATTTGATCCCCAAATCAAGCATAATCATTTTTTGCTCATCGTTTGATTCGCTTTCTGGCAAAATTTCTGGTAAAGCGCTGAGTAACGGGCGCGTAATCTCTCGATCGTAATGGCACACAATCGCGACTATTTCGGTTGTTTGCGCTGGTTCATCACCTTGGCTAGAAATCGCAGGGTTACCCAAGTTGATAGTTTCAACAGTCTGGTTGCTTAATAACGGGGCAATGTCAATTGATGGGATATCCGATTGCCCTACACCACAAACAAGGTGTTTTTTGCCGCCTGGCACCATGACCACATCGCGCGCGTGTGCGTTGCGATATACATCATCGACCTTAATACTAATCCCACCTGTGGTAACCAAATAAAACACGATACAATCTTTTTTATCTAACTCAAACGACCACTCCCCAGTGGCGTGTATATAGTGATACTGAGTTTGATACAAATGTATATCTTCAAGCAACATACTGAGTGCATCCATTAATTTTTCCTAAGTTATTAACACAGCAATTTAAAAAAAATGCAACATAAACTACAAACTAGCTAACTTACAAGTCAAACTTTGGTAATTGGACTTGAGATAAAAATTTAAAGACGTATACATAAACCGTCATCCTTGTTATCAGCAATCATAGCATCTTTTACAGGCGCTGCTAGTTAACTTTGAGTCTGTAGGGCTACTAAAATCCAGTATTGCCAGTCGCTAAAATGCTTTATTTTTCAAATATTTCAAAGGACATGGCATAACAGATAATAATAGGTAGTGGACACTTGTTATGGGTTATACACTAGCGGTAGGATGTTTGGGTGTCTAAAACAAATAAATAAGTAAAGAAATCGCTAAGCAGCTAAACCTAATCAGCCAAATCAGCCATTTGGCTTTTTTTTGATTTTGATTTATTATCATGCTTTATTATCAATGGCTTAACTATTATCTATAACCATTCCATCATCGCTATGAATCTATGAATGCTCTTCACTTGCGTAAACAGTTACGTCAACAACGCCTACGCTTATCCAAGCGCCACCGTAATCGCGCCGCTTATCAAGCACGACGAAGTTTAAACCGACTACAGCATCCTGCTTTAACTGGCAAAAACGTCAAGGTCGGGATTTTTGCAGATGCCTTTGGGGAAATGCCTACCCAACCGCTGATGGATTGGGCAAGACAGCGCGGTTATAGTATTTATTTACCTGTCGTCACTGGCAAACATCAGCCGCTCGTATTTATCCAATTTAGCCAAAAAACTTGGCGACAATCTCGCCTACCCAAACACCCACTGGGTATGCGCCAACCTGAGAAAGGAAAAATGCTTAACGTAGCGGCGCTTGATGTATTGTTTATGCCGCTAGTGGCAGCGGATAAAATTGGCAATCGTATGGGTATGGGTGGCGGTTACTACGACCGCACCTTAGCCAAAGTTAAAAGTCGACCTTTGAAAATTGGCTGGGCTTATGATTTTCAATTGGTTGAAAAACTAAATGCTAATCCTTGGGATATCACGCTTGATGCCCTCATCACGCCTAGTAAACTATGGTTATTTAGACGCTATTTGGTGGAACAATCCCATGCAAAAAAATGACAACTCCCTGTTTCAACATATGGTGATGACCTCACCTGCCATAACCGACAATGATGCTGATATTGATAGCGATACCGATACTAGCCAAGCCCATCAACCCTTATTCCCATCAAGCGGTGAGTTAAGCGATGCAGAAATTGCCAGTGTCATGAATCCCGATAGGTTGAATCAACTTTTAACCCAAGCTGATGCCTTTACCCGAGTGAATTCTGAAGACTTGGACGACTTTTAGATATATATAAATTAGACGCGCATAAATTAGAGACATATAAATTAGCCTAAAAAAATTAGCTAAGGATACATCAATATCACAGCGACATTAGGCTAACTCTAGGATTGCGGTAGTTATTTTCAGCCCTCTTTTACCATTTTATCGCCCTTGGCTGGTCGTTTTTTCCCCCTTTGTGTGACCAGCCTTGCAATTTTTTGCATTGACGCCATTTATATTTTTAAGTCTATCAGCAAGCCATCATTTGCTCACAAATGGTCAGTTGCTTGTTGTGTTATTTAAGGGGACATAGTATATGCAAGATGATGTTTTAATGACAAATCCAGAATCATCTGAATCGCAAGAATTCACGACGCTACCACTGTTAGCTTTACGTGATGTTGTGGTTTATCCACAAATGCAAATTGCTTTATTTGTGGGTCGTGCACCTTCAGTTAAAGCAGTCGAGCTTGCGCAAAACGAATTTGACAATAAAGTATTGGTGGTGGCACAAAAAGACTCACTTTCTGAAGATATTGATGCCAGCAATCTATTTGAATATGGTACGGTGTGCCGTGTCGTCAATACCATGCCACATGAAAATGACGAAAATTGCATCAAAGTGCTGATTGAAGGTCTGTACCGTGCCAAATTGGTCAATATTCAAGACACCGATGAGGAAGAAGCAGTATTACTGGCCGATTTTGAAAAAGCGCCTATCACCGTCAATATGACCGCTAAAACGCAAAAATCGCACAAAGAAGCGTTAGTTGCTTTGTTTAGCAAATATGCCGAAAATCGCCTACGTAACTCACGCGAGTTAATTCGTGTGGCTGAGCGTATCACCCAACTTGAAGAGTTGGTATATTTCATTGCGACGCGTGTCTCACTCAATTTATCGATTAAACAAAACTTTTTGGAAGTCGATGATTTGACTGCGCATATCAAAGAGTTGTCAGACTATTTGATTCAGCAAAGCGCCGAGCACAATATCGAGCAAGAATTACAAGAAGCGGTCCGTCGCCAGATGGAAAACAACCAGCGCGAGTATTTCTTAAATGAAAAAATGAAAGCGATAAAATCTGAGCTTTCTGACCTTCATGAAGAACGCGGTGAAAATTATGAAGATGACGACATTGCTGAATTAGAAAAACGTTTAGCGGAAGCCGATTTGCCAGAAGCGGTGCGTAAAAAAGCAGAAAATGAGTTTCGTAAACTCAAAACCATGCCTGCTGCCTCTTCTGAATCATCGGTCGTGCGCAACTATGTCGAGTGGATTTTAGATACGCCTTGGAACAAAACCAGTGATGTCTCAATCGACCTTAACAAAGCCCATGACGTGCTTGACACTGACCATTATGGTTTACAAGACGTGAAAGATCGTATCTTAGAGTTCTTGGCAGTGCAATCTCGCGTGGATACCTTGAAAGGTCCGATTCTCTGCTTAGTAGGTCCGCCTGGGGTGGGTAAAACTTCTTTAGGTGAATCCATTGCCCGTGCGACAGGTCGTGAGTTTATCCGTATGGCATTGGGCGGCGTGCGAGATGAAGCTGAAATCCGTGGACACCGACGTACCTATATCGGTGCTATGCCAGGTAAAATCGTACAATCACTCTCAAAAGTGGGCGTAAAAAATCCGCTATTCTTACTCGATGAAATCGATAAAATGGCGCAGGATTTTCGTGGTGACCCTGCTTCAGCACTGCTTGAAGTGTTAGACCCATCGCAGAATCATAGCTTTAACGATCACTACTTGGATATGGATTTAGACTTATCACAAGTGATGTTTATCTGTACCGCCAATAGTATGGATATCCCACCTGCGCTACTTGACCGTATGGAGGTGATTCGTCTGCCAGGTTACACCGAAGATGAAAAAATCAGCATCGCGGATAAATACTTAGTACCAAAAGCCATCAAGCAAAATGGCTTAAGTGATACTGAAATTGATATCACCGATGAGGCACTCAAAGCGATTGTACAACGCTATACCCGTGAAGCAGGTGTGCGTAACCTTGAACGTGAAATCAACAAAATCGCCCGCAAAGTGGTAAAACAAAATGTTGAATCATCGGGCAAAGACAAAGCGGAAGATAAAACCGCGGCACACAAATTAACGGTCGATAGTTCAAATGTCGCTGATTACTTGGGTGTGTACCAATTCGATTATGGCTTGGCGGAGCAAGAACCTGAAGTCGGTCGCGTCACAGGTTTGGCTTGGACACAAGTCGGTGGTGAGCTGTTGACCATTGAAGCGGTTGCGGTGCAAGGTAAAGGTGAACTAAGTTTTACAGGTTCACTAGGCGATGTGATGAAAGAGTCAATTCGTGCGGCGATGACGGTAGTTCGCGCCCGTGCTGATAGCTTAGGCGTCAGCTATGATAAGCTCAAAGGCACAGATATACACGTGCATATGCCAGAAGGTGCGACTCCCAAAGACGGTCCATCTGCCGGTATTGCGTTAACGCTTGCGTTAGCCTCTGCGATGACAGGTATTGCCATTCGCCCCGATATTGCGATGACAGGCGAAGTTACTTTGCGTGGCAAAGTGTTACGTATCGGTGGCTTGAAAGAAAAACTGCTTGCAGCGCATCGTGGCGGTATCAAACACGTGTTGATTCCAAAATCCAATGAGCGTGACTTGATTGATATTCCTGACAATGTCAAACAGGGCTTAAGCATCCAGCCAGTAGAAACGATTGATGAAGTATTTAAAGCGGCGTTGGTATCACAGCCTGTGGCGTTAAAACCCAATCAATTGCCAGTCGATGCCAGTGACATTAGTTTAAAAAGCTAATTTAAAAAGCTAAGTTGTCACTGAAGTAAAAACTGAAATTAAATAATAATGAAGTAAAAAAAAGCTGAGATTGATTCTCAGCTTTTTTTATGCCGGCAAAATTATTCAACCGATTTTTCTCGTGGCAAATCACCTTCTTGAGAAGCTGATGCCATGTCTTTATCCAACTCATAGAAGTTTTGGTTATCTGCCTTATCTTTTGATGCCAAGGCAAATTTATCACGTAGGTTATTGATTAACGCCTCTTCTTCGATTTGTTCTTTGACAAACCATTGTAAGAAATTAAACGTTGCCCAATCGCGCTCTGCCATGGCTTGGTCCACAAGTGCATAGATTTTTTTTGAATTTTCTAACTCATGTTGCCAAACGTCTTCGATACAGGTTTCAAGACTGACAGGGTTGTCACGCGGTGCGGGAATCGCTTCAATTTTAGCTTCGCCACCACGCTCATTGATATAGGCTAAAAATTTGAACATATGGTTACGTTCTTCAGCGGAATGCTTATAGAAAAAATCTGCAATGCCTGGGTAATTGTTCACTTCCGCCCAGCTACCGAGCGCAATATATGCTTGCGCTTGTGTGGCTTCTTCCATCATTTGCTTGTTTAGCGCTTGTTCCATTGCGTCTGAAATACGTTTATCGTTTGACATGTTATTTTCCTCTGATGATTTTTTTTGTGGCTAATTTTATAAGATGGCTAATCTTGACTAGACAACGTTATCTTATGATTGGCTACCAAGATTGGCTATATAGTTGTTAAGGATAAAACAGAGCATTACCAATACTATTGCCGTTGTTTACCGTTAATTGCATTGGTAATGACGCTCACAGTATAGATAAAAAGCTGGCAATAAACAGGATTTTTTACTCAATTTAGCTGAAAGATACACAAGCCTTTAACATAAAAACACCGGGTAAAACGTGCAAGGTTATGCTGAGTTTTCTCTCGCTATTCAATCGCTTTGTTTTGCGTTGCCAACCAACTAAACACACAATTAATCGCCATCAAAACCGTTAAAAACCCCATCGATAGCGTCCAAGTATAACTCAAGTCTTTAAGCCAACCTGTCACAATCGGACCGGTTATGGCGATGCTATAACCCACGGTTTGTGCCATCCCTGAAAGTTCAGCGGCTTGCTGACTATCCTTTGATTTTAAGGTAAAAATCATCATGCATAAGGTAAAAATCACCCCACATCCAAAGCCTGATGCGATACTCCAAACCCATACCCAGCCTTGCAGGGGCAGAAACCCAAAACCAAACACACCCACCAAGTTTCCCACTGCGGCAAGCAACGCTAACGTGCGTAAATTCCACTGACTAGAGACCCATTTGGTCAACAGTAAAATCGAAGGAAAAGCCACCAATTGAAACACCATGCCCACGTTGCCTGCTTGCGCTTTGCTCAGCCCTTTATCAATGAGTAACGACGGTAAAAAACTGGCGAGCGTATAATAAAGTAGTGATTGCAAACCCATAAACGCACTAATCCACCACGCCATCGGGATTTTCCAGACTGATTTTCGGCTTAGCTGTCCTGCTTCGGCAACCGCTTGATTAATGACTTGAGCATCATGGCTGCTAATTTTTTGCCGAAGCCGCAAATGGGCGACCATTAGCCAAGCCGCTACCGCTGCCACAGAGACCCAGCCCCATACCCCCAGTGCAAATTGCCAGTTGGACAAGCTAACAAGCCACATCGCAATGCCTGACGCAAAGCCAGCAAACACCGACAAAAACATCGAATAGCTTCCCATCACAAGCCCAATGTGATTGGGGGTGTATTTCTTGATGACGGCAGGGATTAATACATTGCCGAGTGAAATCGCTAACGATAGAAGCACCGTGCCCGCTAGCAAAAACCCTAATTGCGGATGCGCCACTCGCACAAAAATACCGATAGCAAGCAAACTGGTTGCCAAAATCATGGTGTTTTCCAAGCCAATACGCCGTGAAAGCATAGGGGCAACAAACGAACTCGATGCAAATGCCATGACAGGAATCGTACCAATCAAACCAATGGTTTTGGTCGTTAACCCCAAATCTTGCTGAACCAGTTTTGCTACCGCACCAAACCCAATAATGGGCGCGCGCATATTGATAGCGAGCAGTAAAATGGCAATGACTACCGTGATAATTAATGCCTTGGTCGGGGCAGTCGCTACCGAAATCTGAGACGCGTTAGCAGCAGGGTGAATATTCGACTCGCTCGATTGCGACGCTGAGAATTTCATACATCTTCCAAAATTTTAACTAGGTAATCTATTAGCACGGGTGATTTAATAAGCTTATTTTCATGGGCTTGAGTTAATAGGCTTGGTTTAACGGCCTTGAGTTAAAAGGTTATCTTTTAACACATTCGCCAAGCCAGCGCACGGATTATTCACATAACGGCTAAAAATTCACTGCCTATCCGTCTTGCTCAACCGTTGAGCCCAAATTTTATGATATCAGTGGGCTACGATGGATAAATTTTTAACCAATTTATGCTACTATGTATTGTTTGTGCCAGCCTTTGGCGCATTGGTTTGGTAAATTGATTTGGTAAATTGACTTAGCAAATTGACTGACCACATTGATTTAACACATTGATTATCTTGTAAGGATTTGTCATGGTGGATACGCTTACTTCAAACGCAGATGCAACACCCGAAATTAACACTCGACTGTGGAGCACCTTGATTCGCAACCTAACGCCCTACACACCGGGTGAACAGCCCAAGCATGACAATCTGTGTAAGCTTAATACCAATGAAAACCCTTTTCCCCCCTCTCCCAAAGTCGCTGAAGCCATCGCACAAGTTTTGCTCAATCAAGCCGATCATTTAAAGCGTTACCCCGCCCCAGAATCTGACGAACTACGTGCGGTAATGGCACAAGTTTATCAGGTAGCCCCCAATCAAATTTTTGTCGGTAATGGCTCTGATGAAGTTTTGGCGCATATTTTTGCTTGTTTTTTTGTCAAAGACCGTTCGGTATTAACCCCTGATATTGGTTATAGTTTTTATCCTGTGTATGCCGATACTTTCCACGTGGATTTGGTGACCATTGCGCTCAAAGCCGATTTTAGCATTGATGTCGATGACTATCGCCGCCCTTGCAGTGGCATTATTATTGCCAACCCGAATGCGCCAACTGGGGTACTTTTGCCGCTGGCGGATATTGAAAAACTTCTACAAGAACATCGCAATGCGGTCATTGTGATTGATGAAGCGTATATTGATTTTGCAGACACACCCAATGCCTCTGCGGTCAGTTTGATTGATAAATATGATAACTTAGTGGTGACCCAAACCTTTTCAAAGTCTCGCTCATTAGCAGGGCTGCGTGTCGGCATGGCGTTTGCCAATCACTCACTCATTGAAGCATTAAATCGCTATAAAAATAGTTTTAACAGCTATCCCCTAGATCGCCTTGCCCAAGCAGGCGCAGTTGCCAGCTTGCAAGATAACGACTATTTTGTTGCCTGCAACCAAAAAGTCATCGCACTACGCCATGATGTCACTCAAGCTTTGACCCAATTAGGCTTTACTGTCTTACCTTCACAAGCCAACTTTGTGTTTGCCAAACCACCTGCTTCAATGGGAGAAACCATACAGGTATTTGAGAAACTGCGGGCGCAAGGGGTGATTGTTCGTCATTTTAACAAACCAAAAATTAGCAGTTATTTGCGTATTACCATCGGTACGGCAGAACAAAACCAACGCTTACTAGATACCTTAACAAGTTTGGTTTGACGGCTGTGAGTGACCCTAGCATACAGTTTTATTTAAAATGCCAAAACATTGAAACAGGCGACGTTATTACTTACCGTTTTGCCGAAAAGGTGGATTTGTTAGCATTTGGTCAAACCTTGGGAGATAAAAAACTGGCGATTGTGGATACCCATATCGCCTTTTATGATATTGACCTAGTGTTTAATCCATTTGAGGACGAAAGCGTGCCCATCAGTGCAGCTGAACTCAATGCCGCACTTGATGGCAGGTTGTTGTAACTTTACTGGTGCAATATTTTTAGTAAATTTCCTACTTTATGAAAACATTCTTGGTATTCTGCAGCACAGTCTGACGCAATCGTGATGCCGCCGCCTGCCCACAGACTGACATTATTATCTGAAGCTTGTAGCGTACGAATCAGCACATTCCATTGCCCTGTGCCATCAAAATTGAGATACCCCATCGTGCCACAGTAAGCCCCGCGCGGTTTGGCTTCCAATTCATTGATGATTTCTACCGCGCGCTTTTTGGGGGTACCGGTAATCGAGCCAGCGGGCAGACTTTCAAACAATACCGTCCAAGGGCTTATGTCATCTTTGAGGGTGGCGGTGATGGTGCTCACCATATGGTGCACATTGCTAAAACTTTCGATATCAAACAGTTTTGGGACTTTTACCGTCCCAGTCTTGGCATATTTGCCCAAATCATTGCGCAGCAAATCGACAATCATGACATTTTCGGCGATGTCTTTTTCGCTGCTAGCAAGTTCATTTTTATTGGCTTGGTCAGCAGCTACGTTTTGTCCGCGTGGGCGCGTGCCTTTTATCGGTTTGGTAATGATGCAATTTTCGCCTTGCGCGTTTTTTGCAAAGGTAAAAAACAACTCTGGCGAGCAGCTTAGTAACTCGTAATTGCCGAGTGCTAGATATCCTGCAAACGGCGCCTGCGTGGACTGATGCAAGCTTGGCAAATAATCGACCAACTGCTGATTGGATAACTCACCTTGCCAGCACTGGGTTAAATTAATCTGGTAACAGTCCCCTGCTGTTAGGTAGTCTTGGATTTTGTTAAAAGCTTGGTGGTACGCAGATTTTTGCCATAAAGGTAACAAGCTAAGCGGCTTTGGTGTAGGAAGCTTGACGTCACTGACTAAATCATTTAGCCAGTTTTCGATGGTGGCGGCTTGCGCCATGGCTTCCTCAGTGGTTGTATGTAAATGCCACTTCTGGTGCTGATAGGTCAAATAAATATCGTAATGTCCCAAAAATAGCTGCGGCTGATTGGGCGTTAAGTAACTAGATTCTACGTGATGTGCCCTTGTTTGCATGTGGTTTGCATTTGCTACACGGTTTGCATTTGCTAAATGATACGCTGATAAATCGTAGCTAATAAATCCCATCAAGCCATCTTGGTAGCCCACATTAGCCGTATGTTGGCTAGCAGACTGTTTAAGTGATAGCTGTTGATAAGCCTCAAGCGCAGCCGTTAATTCGCCAATATCAACAGCTTTAGCCGCCTTATTAGTAGCAGTATTAGTCGCAGTATCAGCACCAGGGTTAAACACGCTATTACAGTAACCAAAATCATCAAATGAGCAATTTTGCCGTTGCTTTTGGGTAAGCTGATTCTGAGAATGTATTTCAAAAATTGTTTTTGGCAATAAACCGATGACATTTTGACCCTCGTTATTGAGCCAAATCGGATAGATTGCATGATTATTGGTCGTATTAAACTGTTGTAACAGGGTGATGAGTTGAGAGGGCGCAAGATGTTGTAAACTTGGCATTGGGTACATGCTTTACCTTTATGATTATATTTAGCGTCAAAAAAGCGATGACAATCGGGTAACTGTCATCGCCTATTTTTATCAATTATGACGGTCCATCAGTATTTATTCAACAAACTTTTTGATGATTAAACTTGCATTGGTACCACCAAAGCCAAAGCTATTGGTCATAATCGTATTAAGATTTGCATCTCGTTTCTCACGCACAATATCAAAGTCTGTGGCTTTCTCATCCAAAGTTTCGATATTGATATTGGGCGCAATAAAGCCTTGATTGAGCATCAACAAACAATAAATCAATTCTTGCACACCCACCGCACCCAAGCTATGACCTGTCATTGATTTGGTTGAGCTAATCGGTGGTAATTCACTTCCAAACACCTGACGAATCGCTTCAAGCTCGGTGATATCCCCAATAGGGGTGCTAGTGCCATGAGTGTTGATATAGTCAACGGAATTTAAGCCTGCTTGTTTAAGCGCTTGCTTCATACAATTGACCGCACCCACACCACTGGGTGCCACCATATCCGCACCATCTGAGCTTGCACCATAGCCAACAATCTCTGCCAAAATAGTCGCGCCGCGTTGTTTAGCAGAGTCTAGACTCTCAACCACGACCATACCACCACCGCCTGCAATCACAAAGCCGTCTCGATCTGCATCGTAAGGGCGACTGGCTTGTTGCGGCGTATCGTTGTATTGGGTACTCATCGCGCCCATACCATCAAACATACAAGATTGTGTCCAGTCTTCTTGCTCGCCGCCCCCTGCAATTACGATGTCTTGCTTACCCAATTGAATGAGCTCCATGGCATGACCCACACAATGCGTTGAGGTCGCGCAAGCTGATGCAATAGAGTAGCTAACCCCGCCGATCTTTAACCCCGTTGCAACACTGGCTGATACCGCACTTGCCATGGTTTTTGGCACTGCCATGGCGCCGACACCGCGCAAGCCTTTTTCACGCATTGCATCGACCGCTGCCGCCACATCGGCACTCGATGCCCCACCCGAACCTGCTACCACGCCAATATTGGTATTGTGAGCAATATCTGCTAATGACAATCCTGCTTGCTCGATTGCTTGTAGCGCACTTAGATAGGCGTATAAACTGGCTTTTGACAAAAAGCGTTTAAGTTTGCGATCGATATGCGAGGTATCTAGACTATCGTCATCAATACTACCTGAGACACAGGCTTTAAAGCCTTTTTCTTGATAAATTGGATTAAATACCAAGCCCGATTTGCCTTGCTGTAGCGACTCGCTGACTGTGGCTAAGTCATTACCAATACATGAGATAAGTCCTGCCCCTGTGATTACAACGCGCTGCATATACCATTCCTTTTGGTTTAATCAATTGATGATAAATATCACGCTATTGTACCCCTCTGGATTTCACCTGCCTAGTTTTTCCCCAAAAATGTTACAAAATATTTCTTACACCACAGCTATTGATCACAGCTACTTTTAGTTTTCTTGTCTTAATCCAACCTAACCCAATCTAGCTACAAGAAAAACACTCAAACAAATCGATAAAAGATATCATTGTGTAACGTCTCTTTACGCATTAAAGTTGAAAAGTGCGGTCACTTTCTTTACGCTATTTTACTACAACATTATTTTCCAATAAAAAAGCATAATATTAAGGATAACTCTCATGTCAGCCTCTACTTCTATTAGCCGCCGTGTCTTTGAAGCGTTGGGTCACAAATTAGCACAACTGAGCGCAAAAGATACGATACAAACCAAACCCTTAGCGGATATTGATTTTGACAGCCTTCAACAAGCCTTATCAAACGATAAAAACGCGTTTCATGAGCATATTCCCAAACTATCAAAAAAACTACTTGGTAAAACCCCATTTGGCAGCTATACCAAAATGGCGACCTCACTAATCCCCAAGGCAAGTTTTGATAAAGCAACGGATGCGGTTTTTTCCCAAGTCGGTAAACTGTCGCAAAATTGGGCGAATTTTGATTTGGCGCGTGATGCGCGTTTTAAAGACACTTTGGCTACTAGTGAGCGACAAGCCTTAGCCCGTAGTATTGGCGATCAAAACCGTGCTTTAGCTGCCCTAGGCGGACTTAGTAACTTGGCAGGTTTACCAGGTATTTTGATAGATACAATGTGGTTGTTGGCGGTGTGTTTGCGGACGATTTTCCAAATCAGTGCAATTTATGACCGCCCGTTGACAGGACAACAAGGTATCGCCATCGCTTATGAAATTTTAGCTAAAGTGGATCTCAATAGACTGCAAGAAAAGCAAACTTTGCTCGCAGGCTTGGGTATATTTGAAGCAATGACCGACCAGTCGATTGAAGAATATAGAGCGGCAGTACTTGCCGAAGAAGACAGCCAATCAGCGATGGGGATATTAACCAAACTAGAAGAACTATCGACGCAGTTTAATATTAACATTGAGCAGTTTAATTTCGGTTTTTTACATAAAGTCATTCCACTCACTGCAGTTGGCTTGGGTACGGCTTACAACAATATTATTATCAATGAAGTGATTGAAATTGCGATGTCGGTATTTGCCCCCGCGCCAAAGTTGACGCATATGACTGAAGAATAACCATAAATAATAACTGAGCTAGAACCAATGCATTGACTTTTAACCGATAAGTTTCTTAAGGTTTTCAAAGTTAACGCATTGGTTCTTTTAGTTTTAGTCTTTTTTATTTTAATCTGTTGTGATGTAATTCACAGTAGGCTTGATACCTGGTGTGCTTGATAAGCACGATGTTTGATAATTTGCCTTCCCCTAGTTTTCTCAAATTTTTCTAACAATCATCACCTGCATCATTTAGGTGATTTTTTAGTTGATAAAACCAACAAAAATCTCTATAATACGCTGTCCTAAAAATAGCTTATTAGCGGTTTTTAGAGATTTTTTGACAACAAACGGGAGAGAGTGCCTTATGGCAACTACAAATCAATTAATTCGTAAAGGTCGCAATACCATTACTGAAAAATCAAAAGTGCCAGCTTTAAAAGCTTGCCCACAACGCCGTGGCGTGTGTACCCGTGTATACACTACCACACCAAAAAAACCAAACTCAGCGATGCGTAAAGTATGCCGTGTACGTTTGACGTCAGGTTTTGAAGTATCAAGCTACATCGGTGGTGAAGGTCACAACCTACAAGAGCACAGTGTTGTACTTATCCGTGGTGGTCGTGTAAAAGACTTACCAGGTGTTCGTTACCATACCGTTCGTGGCGCACTTGACTGTGCAGGCGTAAAAGATCGTAAACAAGGCCGCTCAAAATACGGCGCAAAACGTCCTAAAGCATAATTTTAGCCGTTTTTTACCCCATTTTTTAACATTGTTTGCATAGTTGATTATAGTTTTACAACACTATGCAGTAAGGCTGGTGAAAAGCAACCGCTTAGCTACCAGACTACCCTGAATACACAAGGAAATTATCATGCCTAGACGTCGTGTCATCGCTGCCCGTGAAATCCTACCAGATCCTAAGTTTGGTAGCAAAACACTTGCTAAATTCATCAACCATGTAATGGTTGACGGTAAAAAATCAGTTGCAGAATCAATCGTATACGGTGCATTAGACCGTGTTGTAGAAAAAAACTCGGGCGTTGATCCTGTCCAGTTTTTTGAAGATACGTTAGAAAGAGTTCGCCCAATGGTGGAAGTGAAAGCTCGCCGTGTGGGTGGTGCTACCTACCAAGTTCCTATGGAAGTACGTCCCTCCCGTCGTACTGCATTAGCAATGCGTTGGTTAGTTGATGCGGCTGCAAAACGTTCTGAAAAATCTATGGCTTTACGTTTAGCAGGTGAATTGCTAGACGCAGCTGATGGCAAAGGTAATGCACTGAAAAAACGTGACGAAGTTCACCGTATGGCTGACGCAAACAAAGCGTTCTCACACTATCGTTTCTAATTGATACTGATTGCTATCACCTAGGTAGCAATTAGCTTATAATAAAATAGATAATATTGGGTGACTTGAAGTTTGCAAATTTAGCCCAATATTGCATATTGAAAAAGAAGCTTGTCATGCATTTGTCATGGCAAGCTCTTATCATACAGCACTTATGTCAAGAGTAAGGCTTTCTTTTATCTAGTTGGTTGTCGATCTTTCAATCAAACGTTAAAACTAATTATTATTCATTTTAAGACATAACTGTTTATTGATAATGGAATAATTTTAATCTTTAGTCCTTAGGAATTAACTATGGCACGTACAACACCCTTAAATCGCTACCGTAATATCGGTATCTCTGCACATATTGATGCGGGTAAAACGACAACAACTGAACGTATTTTGTTTTATACAGGTAAAAACCATAAGCTAGGTGAAGTGCATGAAGGTGCTGCAACCATGGACTGGATGGAACAAGAGCAAGAGCGTGGTATTACTATTACCTCAGCGGCAACGACTTGTTTTTGGTCTGGTATGGGTCATCAATTCCCAGAGCATCGCATTAACATCATTGACACCCCCGGCCACGTTGACTTCACCATTGAAGTAGAACGTTCAATGCGTGTACTTGACGGTGCATGTATGGTTTACTGTGCGGTTGGTGGTGTACAGCCTCAGTCAGAAACAGTATGGCGTCAAGCGAACAAGTATAAAGTACCGCGTCTTGCGTTCGTAAACAAAATGGACCGTACAGGTGCAAACTTCTTCCGCGTTGTTGACCAAGTAAAACAACGTCTTGGTGGTAATCCTGTGCCTGTGGTTGTGCCAATCGGTGCAGAAGATACTTTTGAAGGGGTTGTTGACCTTCTAGAAATGAAAGCCATCATTTGGGATGTCGCTTCTCAAGGTATGAAATTTGAATACGCAGAAATTCCTGCTGACTTAGCTGATACCGTCGATGAATGGCGCAGCAACATGGTTGAGGCAGCGGCTGAATCTTCAGAAGAGTTGATGGATAAATACCTAGAAGAAGGTGATTTATCACGTGAGGATATCGTAGCAGGTTTACGTGCGCGTACCCTAGCGGGCGAAATTCAACCAATGCTTTGTGGTACGGCGTTTAAAAACAAAGGCGTACAACGTATGCTTGACGCGGTTATCGAATTCTTACCAGCACCAAATGACGTTGACGCGATCAAAGGTGTGTTAGATGACAAAGCTGAAACTGAAGCGACGCGTGAATCATCGGATGATGCACCATTTGCGGGTCTTGCGTTCAAAATCATGAATGACAAATACGTAGGTAACTTAACTTTCGTACGTGTTTACTCAGGTGTTGCTAAACAAGGTGACTCTGTTTATAACCCAGTGAAAATGAAACGTGAGCGTATTGGTCGTATCGTTGAGATGCACGCTAACTCACAAAAAGAAGTGGATGAAGTTCGCGCAGGTGACATCGTTGCATTTGTGGGTCTAAAAGATGTGACCACAGGTGATACCCTATGTGACGAAAACAATATTATTACCCTTGAGCGCATGGAGTTCCCAGATCCTGTTATTTCATTAGCAGTGGAACCAAAAACCAAAGCTGACCAAGAAAAAATGTCAATCGCGCTTAACCGTTTGGCAAAAGAAGACCCTTCATTCCGTGTTCACACCGATGAAGAATCTGGTCAGACTATCATCAGCGGTATGGGTGAGCTTCACTTAGAAATTCTTGTTGACCGTATGAAACGTGAGTTTAGCGTTGAAGCCAACGTGGGTGCACCACAAGTCGCTTACCGTGAAACGATTCGTAACACCGTTGAGCAAGAAGGCAAATTCGTACGCCAAACTGGTGGTCGTGGTAAATTCGGTCACGTATGGTTACGTCTTGAGCCACTTGACACAGCTGATGGCAAAGAATATGAATTTGCTGAAGAAGTTGTTGGTGGTGTGGTACCAAAAGAGTACTTTGGTGCGGTAGACAAAGGTATTCAAGAACGTATGAAAAATGGTGTTCTTGCAGGTTATCCAGTCGTTGGTATTAAAGCGACACTGTATGACGGTTCATACCATGACGTTGACTCAGATGAGCTGTCGTTCAAAATGGCAGGTTCAATGGCATTCCGTAAAGGCTTTATGAATGCAAACCCTGTTCTACTTGAGCCAGTCATGAAAGTAGAAGTTGAAACACCTGAAGACTACATGGGTGATATTATGGGTGACTTAAACCGTCGCCGCGGTATGGTGCAAGGTATGGATGACATGTTTGGCGGTGTTAAACAAATCCGTGCTGAAGTACCACTAGCCGAGATGTTTGGTTATGCAACCCAATTACGTTCAATGTCTCAAGGTCGTGCAACCTACTCAATGGAGTTTGCAAAATACGCTGAGACACCACGTAACGTTGCTGATGAAATCATCAAAAAATTCACTCATAAAGATGATGACGAATAAATTTGATGAGCAATTTGATTGTTAAAACCAGTCAAATTCTTCAATCCTATTCGACACTGTTAAAATTATAAGTTAGCTAATTTGACCTGTTAAATTTAATGGGTCAAATTTTCATAACCTATAAGCGTTGATAATAAAGTAAATGACCTAAGACATTGGGTTAATATTAACAAAAGAGGATTAAATTATGGCAAAGGCCAAGTTTGAACGTACTAAACCACACGTTAACGTAGGCACCATTGGACACGTTG
>NZ_JBIQEC010000086.1:0-525 GCF_045370505.1 Moraxella sp. 179-F 1C4 NHS
CGTCGGCGCGGCGCGGCCCGGCTCAGGCCAGACCTTCCGACAGGCTACCGGTCAGTCCTCGACGGGAGTGGCGATGGTCACGATGTTCTCCGTGTAGTCCTGCTCGTCCGGCAGCCATTCGCCGCCGCAGGTGATGAGGACGAGCTCGGCGGCGCCGTCCCGGCGGAAGTACGGGGACAGGTCCAGCTCGCCCTTCCCCAGACTCTGAGTGGAGGCCACCCGATAGCGCCGGGCGGTCCCCGCCGCATCCGTGACGGTGACCTCGTCGCCGACCGCGGCCTGCCGCAGCCCGTAGAGGGCCCCCACCGGATTGCGCGGTGAACCCGAATGGGAGGCGATCACCGCCGCCCCCTCAGGATCCCCGGGGGCCGAGCCGTGGCGGTACCAGCCGCCGACGGAGCTGTCGTCGGGCAGCTCCATCGCACCGTCCCCCGTGACCCCGACCGAGACCACGCTCAGCGTGGCCCCGATGGCCGGATAGTCCACGCGCACGGGGATCCTGGCGTCGTCCGATGGGCTCTGGGT
>NZ_JBIQEC010000017.1:0-56567 GCF_045370505.1 Moraxella sp. 179-F 1C4 NHS
GGATAATACTGTGCTTTATCAACCCAATTCTATCTTAATTTTATGATTATTTGGTCTAGACATTGGGGAGTACCTTAGTTATTAACCCCATTATCTGCTTATTTTTTTCAAAAATATAATGCCAAAAAGTAATCAATTATTACAAAACGCTAAAAGTGACGCCAAAAAAGGCTCGTCCAAAATTAGTAAGCCAAAATTAGTAAGCTTAGCCAATAGGGGTAAATAAGAGTGTGTATTTTTGCTTTAGCTTATTGTGCATGAGATTGAGGGATAAACTAAGTTTCTATTTAGTAAATAAATGGGTAAAAAAATAATTAAAGTTAACAGATTTGTTATTCTCTATGACATTAAGTAATTTTTTATAGGGCTCGTTATAGCGCTCGATGCTTTTAAGTTAATAAATGTAACATCAAAAAAGGCGACACGGATTGATAAGCCAGTGTCACCTTTAGTTTTACTCAAATTTTAAGATATTATTGATTGAGCTTTTGGGCAGCTGTCATTGCAAAATAAGTTAAGATGCCGTCGGCACCTGCACGGCGAAACCCTAACAGTGATTCCAAAATAACGTCCTCGCTTAACCAGCCGTTTTGTATCGCCGCCATGTGCATGGCATATTCACCTGATACTTGATACGCATAAGTCGGCACGCCAAACGTGTCTTTGACTTCGCGTACCAAATCAAGGTAAGGTTGACCTGGCTTCACCATTACCATGTCCGCGCCTTCTTGGATGTCAAGGGCGACTTCATGCAGGGCTTCAGCGCGATTGCCAAAATCCATTTGGTATTGTTTTTTGTGTCCGCCTTTAAGGTTGCCTGCGCTACCGACGGCATCCCGAAACGGTCCATAATACGCAGACGCGTATTTGGCAGAATACGCCATAATCGCCGTGTTAATAAAATTTTCTCCATCCAATGCTTGACGAAGCGCGGCAATACGCCCATCCATCATATCGCTTGGTGAGATGATGTCTGCGCCTGCACGGGCATGGCTTAAGGCTTGTTTGGCGAGGATGTCAACGGTAATGTCATTGAGTACGTAGCCATTGTCATCGACAATACCGTCTTGACCATGGGTGGTATAGGGGTCAAGTGCCACATCGGTCATCACCACCATCTCAGGTAGGGCGTCCTTAATTGCTTTGATAGCAGTGCAGGCAAGACCGTTCTCATCATAGGCGTGTTCAGCCTGTAGCGATTTGAGGCTTGGGCTAATGACAGGGAACAAATCAATGGTGGTGACGCCTAGACTGAGTAGTTGCTTGGCATACTCAATTAGCAAGTCCACGCTCAAACGCTCAACGCCTGGCATGCTTGCCACAGCTTGGCGCTGCTGTTTACCCTCAATGACAAACACGGGCGCAATCAGATGCTTGGGTTCAATGCTGGTTTCTTGCACCATGGCGCGGATATTGTCGTTGTAACGTAGTCGACGTAAGCGAGTATTGGGGAATGAACGGTTAAAAATATAACTCATAAAAACCTCTTATTATCGAGTGATACTTATTATTAAGTAACGTTATCAAGTAACGCAGAAATTGTATAAGGCTAAATAAGCAAAATTTGCTAGAATGATAATTTTTTAAAAAGCTATCTTACCACAATCTACTTACGCATGGAGGGCGCCGTGAGTTTAAACCCTGTAAATGCCAATCAATTAGCCGCTCAGTCATCGACTGATAGCACTAACATGACTGACACGACGTCTAAAGAAAATGATGAGCATTCTGATTTGGCAAACGAGTCGCAACTGCAGCTCAATGAAGACAGTGAGCATCACGCTATCAGCAAACCTAGTATTGATGTGCTAGGGCAGCAGCTCGCCAACATCATGTCCCAAAGCCCATTTGTGGCGCATACCTTTACTACCTATCATTATGAAGATGGCAGAGTATATGGTAAGGTCAAGTCCAATCCCGCCCTCATCGGTAATCCAAATTTTGAGATTCTGCATGGCGGTATGACGGCGACGCTATTAGATACCATTGGCGGGCTTGAAGGCATGCTGGAAATCTATCGTCGTGACCAAGGCACGTTTGAAGAGCAGACCAAAAAAATCAAACGCATGGCAACCGTCGATTTGCGTGTTGATTATCTAGCCCCTGGGCGGGGGCATGAGTTTATGGTCACAGCCGAAGTAATTCGTATGGGACGCAAAGGCTGTACCACGCGGATGATGTTGGTCAATGATGAAGGAAAGCTCATCGCGCATGGCATCGCCAGTTATGCATTTTAAAACAGCCATTTATAGTAAAAAACCCATAAAAAACCCACAGTGATGTGGGTTTTTTACTATAACAGCTTACGGCTAATCTAATGCACTAGCTCTAATGAGCTAGGTCTAATGTATTAGGGTTGGACTGTGGTTGTGGTGGTCGTTGTTGAGGTTGTTTTAGTAGTCACTTGGGCAGGCTGATGGGCTGCATCAGTAATTTTTTGCTGGGCATTGTTGGCAACCTGTGACAACTTGGTGCTGAAATTCGTATGTTTTTCTGTGGGTGTTTCGAGCGGTACATCGCGACTCACGCCGCCACCTAAAACTTGGTATAGCTGAATTTGACTGAGCAATTGCGACTGCTTGGTATTTAGAATACTTTGTTGGCTGCTATAAATCGAACGCTGTGCATCTAATACGCCCAAATAATTGTCCAGACCTGCCTTGAAGCGCGCTTGAACAATTTGATAGTATTTTTGGTTGGCAGCGAGCGACTGGTTGTACGCGGTCAACTGCTGATTTAACGTTGCGCGATTGGCAAATACGTCATTGACTTCTTTAAAAGCGGTTTGAATCGCTTTTTCATAAGTATTTAGCGCTTGTTGTTGCTCGATTTCACTCACTTGGTAATTGGCTTTACGTAGACCTGCATCAAAAATCGGCAAGCTCACACTCGGTCCGAAACCCCAGCTAAACGCGCCTGTTTTAAACAAATCGCCTAAGCTTGAACTGGCAGCACCCACATTGCCGGATAGGCTAATGGTTGGATAAAACGCCGCGCGCGCGGCGTTAATATTTGCGCCTGCGGCTTTTAAATTATATTCCGCTTGACGCAAATCAGGACGATACAATAATAAATCACTGGGTAAGCCCGTGCCAAAAATACGATTATTAGTGATGCTACTAATGCCCGCTGCGGGTAGTAGGCTATTATCCACCGGGGCGCCTACTAGGTAGCGTAGGGCATTTTGGTTGGTCAACAAATCGGTTTGTGCTTGGGCGATAGACACTTTGGCGGCTTCAACCGCCGCTTGGGCTTGTACGCTAGTTAGCTGCGAATCAAGACCTGCTTTAAAACGCAGCTGGTTAATGCGAAGTGAATCTTGGCGCGTGGCTAAGGTTTGTTTGGCAAGTTGCAGTTGTGCCAGATTATAGCTGTATGCCACATAGCTTTGCGCAATGTTACTAATCAAGCTAATTTGCGCGGCATCTTTGGCAGCGGTAGTCGCAAGGTAGTTTTGTAAGGCGGCATCTTTGAGGCTCGCAATACGTCCCCAAAAGTCAAACTCGTAACTTGACATTGCCAAACCGACATTGTAAGTACTACTAGGATTCGCATCTCTTGAATTTGTTGCACCGTAAGAATATGAGCCAGAACTATTGATAGTAGGCACATCGGCGATGTCTTGGATTTGGTACTGTGCGCGGGCTTTTTGAATCGCCAAAATCGTGGCACTGATGTCTTTATTATTGTCTAACCCCAATTGAATCAGTTGTTTTAGCTTGGCATCACTATAAAAATCCTGCCAACGCTGAGACGCGATGCTCGGCTGATTGGTACCGCTGACGGTCTGACTGTCGTAGGTTTCATAAGGCTGATTAATTGCGATATGCGGCTGCGCCACGACAGGCTCAGTTTTGGCTTTTGGAATGGTTTGACAAGCGCTGAGCGATAGTAGGGTGGCTACTATAGCGGTCAGGGGTACGAGGCGAAAGGTAGAATTCATATAACTTACCTGTATAAACATAATGTCTTTGTTATTGTAAAAGATTAAATGGGTAAAATGTTTACCCATTTATGTCTTATTGATGGTTTGATTGTGAACTGTCATCAGGCTTATAGATACTCACCTGTGTGGGCTGTGTGACAGCGACAGGTTCAGCAGGATTAGGTGAGTAGGGTGATACGGGTTGTAAATCACCAACGTTGCCGTCATTGCCATCATTGGGGTGGTGCGGTTTGTTACCTTTAATCAGTGAGCGTATCCACACATAGAACATTGGGATAAAGAACACCCCTAGGATAGTCGCACTGACCACGCCGCCTAATACACTTGTACCAATCGCATTTTGGCTACCTGAGCCTGCGCCCGTTGCCAAGAATAAGGGCACCACACCAATACCAAACGCCAATGATGTCATAATAATCGGGCGTAAGCGTTGTCGAGCAGCGACAGTAACCGAGTCATATAGACTATGTCCCAAATCTTGTCGTTCTTTGGCAAATTCAATAATCAAAATCGCATTTTTGGCAGATAAACCGACAACGGTCAGCAGACCCACTTGCAGATAAATATCGTTTGAAAGCCCGCGTAAACCGGTAAACAGCGCAGCACCCAATACCCCAAGTGGCACAACAAGCAGCACTGCAAAGGGAATTGACCAGCTTTCATACAGCGCGGCTAAACATAAGAACACCACTAAAATCGAAATCGCGTACAGCATAGGTGCTTGGGCGCCCGATTTTTTCTCTTCCAATGATAAACCTGTCCATTCATAACTGATACCTTTTGGCAGTTTGGCAATCATTTGTTCCATCGCCGTCATCGCTTGACCGGTACTAAGTCCTGGCGCTGCGTTACCTTGCAAGTTCATCGATGACAAGCTGTTATAACGCGTTAGCGTAGGCGAACCATACTGCCATTCACCGGTAGCAAATGAGCTAAACGGAATCATCTGATTGTCACTGTTGCGTACATACCACTTGTTGATGTCCTCTGGGGTGGTACGGCTCTCAGCTTCACCTTGCATATACACTTTTTTGATACGACCACGATCCATAAAGTCATTGACGTAGCTACTACCCCAAGCGGTACTAAGAACACTGTTAATCACGCTCGGCGCGACACCCATAGCCGCAGCAGCATCATAGTTGACGTTGACTTTATATTGGGGTGAATCTTCTTGTCCATTTGGACGCACGCCACTGACTTGTTTATTTTGCGCCGCCATGCCCAGTAGCATGTTACGGGCTTGCAGCAAGCCTTCGTGACCTAAGTTGCCGGAGTCTTGTAGCTGCAGATCAAAACCCGTTGCCGTACCCAAACCTTGAATAGCAGGCGGTGAAATGGCATATACTTGGGCTTCATTCACTTGGGTCATAAAATAACCCATGGCACGTTTGGCAATCGATTGCGCGGTATTTTCTTTACCAGGGCGCTCATCCCAATCTTTTAAGCGTACAAATGCCAATCCCATATTTTGCCCTTGACCGGCAAAACTAAAGCCATTGACCGTAAATACAGACTGCACAAGGTCTTTTTCTTGGGTTTTATAATAGGCGTTGACCTTTTCGATAACCGCTTGCGTTTGATTTTGGGTACTACCGGCAGGCAGTTGCACCAATGTCAACAGCACACCTTGGTCTTCTTCGGGAATAAATGAACTTGGAATACGGGTAAATAAGAACACCAATGCCGCAATCACCAAGGCATAAGGAATCATATATAGCCAGCGCATTTTGATACTGCGACCCACAAAGCTTTCATAGCCTTTACTAAGACGCATAAACATACGGTTAAATGCGCCAAAGAAACCGGTCTGATGCCCGCTGTGTTTGTCATGGGCTTTAGTGCGTTTGAGGATAGTCACACATAGGGCAGGGGTGAAAATCAAGGCAACTAGGGCAGATAGTACCATGCTGCTGATAAGCGTCACGGAGAACTGTCGATAAATCACCCCAGTTGAGCCGCCAAAGAATGCCATCGGTAAAAATACCGCCGACAAAATCAAGGCAATACCAATCACCACTTTACTGATTTCGCGCATCGATTCACGGGTGGCTTCCAGTGGCGTCATGTCTGGATTTTCTTCCAGCAAACGCTCAACGTTTTCGACCACGACAATCGCGTCATCGACTAACAGACCGATGGATAACACCATGGCAAACAGCGTCAACACATTGATGGTATAGCCAAATGCGTACAAAATACCAAACGTACCCAGTATTACCACAGGTACTGCCAACGTAGGAATAATCGTTGCGCGCCAGCTTTGTAAAAACAAGAACATCACTAAGAATACCAGCGCAATCGCTTCAGCAAGTGTTCTGACTACTTCCTCAATCGACAAACGTACAAATGGCGTGGTGTCATAGGCAACTGAGGCTTTTAAGCCCGCAGGAAAATTAGGTTCAAGCTCTTTGAGTTTGGCTTCTACGGCATCACGTGTGCTTAAAGCATTGGCGCCAGATGACAGTGAGATACCGATACCTGCCGCATCTTTGCCATTGTAGCGGGCAATCTCGCTGTAGCTTTCACTACCAATTTCCACTTTGGCGACATCGCCCAAGCGAATTTGCGCGCCATTTGTGTTACTTTTAAGCAAAATATTACGAAATTGCTCTGGGGTTTGTAAGTAACTTTGCACGGTCACTGTGGCATTAATGGCTTGACGGGCTTCGTCAGTCGGCGTTTGTCCTAGCTGACCGGCTGATACTTGCGCGTTTTGCGCTTGAATTGCGCTGGTGATATCCGAGGGTATTAAACCATAGGTACGCAGTTTTTCAGGGTCTAACCAAATACGCATGGCATACGCAGAGCCAAACACGTTGACGTTACCCACACCCTCGACACGGCTGATCTGGTCAACCACGTTGGAGTTGAGATAATCGGCAATATCGGCACGATCCATACTGCCATCTTCAGATGTCATCGCCAGTACCATCAAGAAGCCACTCGTGGACTTATTGACGTTGACCCCCCATGCGCTGCACCATCTCTGGCAGCGAACTCATGGCAGATTGCAGTTTGTTTTGGACTTGGACTTGTGCCGTATCGGGATCTGTCCCGTTCTCAAAGGTCAAGGTAATTTGCGCAGCGCCACTTGATGATGAACTTGAGGACATATACATCAATCCATCAAGCCCTTTCATTTTTTGCTCAATCACCTGAGTGACGGAGTCTTCAATGGTTTGGGCAGCGGCACCTGGATAAGTTGCTGAGATACTAATGGTAGGTGGGGCAATACGTGGATACTGCTCAATCGGTAATTTAAAAATTGCTAAGATACCCATCAGCATGATGAGCATGGCAATCACCCAAGCAAAGATGGGTCTATCAATAAAAAAGCGTGACATGATATCTCCCGTGCTTATGGTTGCGCAGTTTTGGCGGTAGTTGAGCTATTTGTTACGGTCGTTTTGGTCGTCGTCGTGGTAGAAGCATTGGTCGGTACCGCGGTTGAGGCTGGCTGCGATGCCACATAAGGCATGGCTTTGACTTGCTGATCTGGTTTGACTTTGGCGCCACCAACCATCACCACTTGCTCACCTTGTTTTAGACCGCTAGTGACAATCCATTGACCTTGGTGGGTACCTTGAACCGTAACTGGGCGTACTTGGATTTTATTATTGGCGTCAACCACATACACGGTTGATTCACCTTTGGCTGTACGATTAATGGCACTTTGTGGCAATAATACCGCATTATTGATAATACCTTGAATCAACTGGGCATTCACCATCATCCCGGGCAACAACACAAAGTTATCATTGCTAAATACCGCACGCAGATTAACCGTGCCTGTGGTACTATCCACTTTAGCTTCTTCGAAGCGAAGTTGCCCCACCATCGGGTAGGTTGAGCCATCAGCGAGCTTTAACTGAACCTGTGCGGTACGCGGTGTGCTAAGTTTACCAGCCGCAAATTGCTGACGAAGCGCCAATAACTCGGCGGCTGACTGACTGATATCGACATAAATTGGATTAAGCTGCGAGACGGTTACCATCTGCGTCGTGCCCGCGGTGGCAAGCGCACCGACATTGACATTTGAGCGACTGGTGATACCACTAATAGGCGCTTTAACCACAGTACGGCTCATGGTGAGCTGGTTGCTATTCACTGATTGTTGTGCGCCGCGAGCCGCTGCTTGGGCAGCATCAATATTGGCTTGTGCCACCCCGACTTGCGCCTGCGCATTTTTAACCGCTGCTTGAGCGGTACGCACGGCGGTTGCCCCTTGGTCATATTCTTGACTTGAGATAGCCTCAGTACCACGTAGCTGTTTTAGACGGTTTAAATTGGTTTGAGCCAGCGCAAGTTCGGCTTGGCGGGTTTCTAGCACCGCTAAGGCATTATTATAGTTGGCTTTTGCGGTATTGACACTGGCAAGGCTTTGGTCAAGGCTTGCGCGACTACCGGCAAGTACACTGGTGTAGCTATCGGTATTGATTTGATATAACGGCTGATTTTGTTTGACAAAAGTGCCTTCGCGAAACAACTGGCGGTCAATAATACCTGACACTTGCGGCGTAACGGTGGCTTGTTGATAGGCGACAACTTTACCTGATAACTCTTTGGTAAGTGGAATCGTCTGGAATGTTACAGGCTGTACATTGACTATTGTGGGTGGCATTTGCGCCTGTGCTCCTGCACCGCCGCCACTTTGTTGCTGGGCTGCTGTGTCTGACTTATTACACCCGATTAATAAGCTACAACTCGCTAATGACACCATGAACAACACTGGGTATCTCATACCAACCTCATAAAAAATAGGGAATTTTAAAAAAAATATTATAAAATAAATGCGACATTGTTGTCGCAATATTTACGATAAGATACAAAACTTTAGGATAACTAAAGGATAGCTAAATTACTACCAGTTATCGGCAGCGGTTATTTTAAAAAAAAATCTGCAATTGGGAAACCGACAATATTAAACAAAGTAAGTGTTTAAGCAACAATTTTTGCCTATTTGTATGTAAAAAAATGTTAAAATGTCAAAGCCATTGATAGATTTTTTTAATAAGGAAGTATTTGCGCATGACTTTAAGTCGTAACAAGTCACCTGATTTACGTGTTGTCAAAACCCATAAAGCCATCCGTGAAGCCTTTATTATGTTGTTGTTCGAGCAGGAGTACAACGATATCGCTATCCAAGCAATTTTGGATCGCGCCAAAGTCAATCGCGCTACTTTTTATAAATACTACAGCGGCAAGGGTGATTTGGCAGGTCAAATGATTGATGATTTCAAGCAGGAAGTCAGCCAGCTATTTCAAGATAGGCTCAATGCCGATAGTCAAATGCTACAAATGATTATGGAAAATCATTCACAAAAGCTGTTTGAACGCCGCCAACAGATGCTTGCCCTGTGGAAAATCTGTACCCAACACCACAATCTTTATCATGATATGTTTTTGATGGGTAAACAAAATTTTATTGAACTGGCTAAAAAACAAAAGGCGACAGATTATTTAACCGCGGAGGCGATTGATTACCAAGCCACCATGATGGCAACTATCTTTATGGCAAGTTTTAAATACTATTTTGAAAAAGATTTGCCATTACCGAAGAACTTGCCAGTGGATTGGCAACAAATGCTGGACATCATAAAAAGCTAGCCCAGTTGGCTATCATAACGAAAATGATTAATAAAATAACTTGCTAATACCTCGACCAGTGCCACGGGCATATCGTGACCGAGTTCGTCAATGAGTATCAGTTGATTGTGCGCAATATGCTTGGCAAGCGAATACGCATGACTAAATGGAATGAGTTTGTCTTGTTTGCCATGAATGATGAGGGTGGGTTGGTGGATTTGTTTGTCAATGTCGACCAATGACCCCGTCGCCAAAATTGCCAGTAACTGCCGCTGCGTGCCTTTTGGGTAAAAACGCCGTTTAAACAGTTTTTTAGCTTTGCTAAGCGCCGCTTGTTCATCAAAGTAATCGGGGCTGGCGATGGTCTTGATGGTTTGCACAAACTGCTGGGTCAATGCGTCAGCATCTTGGCTTTTGGGTAGTGGCTGGGTAAAGGCCTTGATGGCTTCAATAGCGGGTGGGCGCGAAAAGGGGCGATTGTTACTGGTGGATAATAGTCCCAATTTTTCTACTTGGTGTGGATAACGCACCGCCATGATTTGCGCAATCATACCGCCCATCGATTGACCAATCACAAAGTATTTTTTGATGCCCAACATTTTGAGCAGTTGATAGGCATCTTCTGCCATGTCGTACAAATCATACGGTGTTTGCAGGTTTTTAAGCGGTAAACCCAGTCCGAATCTGCCTAGCAATTTGGCTTTATAAATGGGCGAATCATGAGCGGGAGTCAGTTTTTTGTGCTTCAGCTTGCTGGATTTGCCAATGTCGCGATTGTCAAATCGTACGACCTGAAACCCAGCATTGATTAATGCATAGCAAAATTCATTGGGCCATACCAAGCTTTGCGCCCCTAACCCCATAATCAGTACGATGGTAGGGTGGGTAGGGTCGCCACCGACTTCAACATAGAACTTATACTTTGGGGTATGCACCTTGGCGGCTTGCATAAAATCCGCGTGTTTGGAAGGTCGAAATTTAATGTCGATGGTGGCAGGGTTAGCAGGGTCGATGGTGGCAAGTGATTGAATAGTGTCTAATGCCGATTGCGCTTGAGTTTCTTTGGTTTTTTCTTTGATAAGTTGTTGTTTGATATCGGGTAATGAAGTGGGCATAACATCAGACATATAGCATCCATAATTAAAAAGCTAACCATCAAAAAGCCATCAACCACAAAATTATTAATGATAAAAGTATCAATCAAAAAACTATCAAAAAATTAGCAAACTTGTATGACGATTTAATGACGTAGGGTTTACCGCGCATCGAATTGGACATCAAACTAATTACCACCCAGCCCTGATTAAAAATTAACAATTAATAAAGCCGTTGGCTGGCAAGCGTAATCAAATCGAGTAGGCCTTGGCGGTATCGTGAATCAGGCAAGGTCAGTACGGCTTGTCTAGCAATCTCGCTTTCTTGCATCGCTTTGTCACGGCAATATGCCAGTGCACCACTGGTTTTGACAATCTCAATAATTTCGTGGGTATCGTTTACTTGACCTGTCTGAATGGCAATCCGCAATTTTTCATGCGTATCACCCGTGGTCATTTCCAATGCTTTAATCAAGGGTAGGGTTGGCTTGCCTTCAGCGATATCATCACCCACGTTTTTGCCGAGCACCTTACTATCACCGACAAAATCGAGCACGTCATCAATGATTTGAAAGGCATTACCAAAGTGCTGACCAAATTTGGCGAAGGCGTCATTGTATTCAGGGCGATTTTCCAAAATAGCCACGCCTTGACTTGCCATCATAAATAGCCGAGAGGTTTTGCCATCGATGATTTTCATATAATCAGCTTCGGTGGCTTTAGGATCATGCTGATGTTGTAGCTGCAATACTTCCCCTTCAGCGATATCACAGGTGCCATCTGAGAATAACTGCAATAACGGCAACGAGCCAAAGCCTACCAAAAGATTGAATGAACGGGCAATTAGATAGTCACCGACCAGTACAGCCGTTGCATTATCCCACGTTGCATTCGCGGTCGGCTTACCGCGGCGCATACCTGACTCATCAATCACATCGTCGTGTACTAACGTTGCGGTATGCAGCATCTCAGTGATAGCGCCCAAATGCATGGCAGCTTGTGAGGGCTGGTCGTTACAAATGCGTGAGCAAAGCAGCGAAATGAGCGGGCGCATACGCTTGCCGCCTGCGTTGATGACATGCTGACTCACCGACATGACCAGTTTGACTTTGGAGCTTAGACTGCCATACACCTGCTTATCCATAATCTCGAAATCGTCAGCGATAATAGATTGAATCTGCTGATAGGTGACAGGCGTGCTGTTACTGTCTTTGGTAACAGCATTGATAGCAGTGGATGTAGGATTTGATTGTTGATTGTCTAGCATAGGTTGGCTCAAAGCTTGGAGTGAAAATTCGTGAAATTTGGCTTGTGGTGAAAGTCGGCAAAATCATACCATACTGCCGTTTTTTGTGTAAGTTATAGCTGTGTATTTTTATTGGCGACTTGTATTACTGAGCAGGTATTACGTTGAGAAACGCGCAATAATTTATCAGCCAAAATCGCACCCGCATCCGTGAAGTTTTTCTTGATTTTAAACAATAAAAACGTTAAAATCGCGACCTTATATTTCCCTGTGTATCCGTCGTAGAAGTGTTATCGCCCTTGGTAGCCACGGTGTACGGGTTTATTGGAGCAACCAAGATGTATGCAGTAATCAAAAGTGGTGGTAAACAACATCGCGTCGTTCAAGATGAATATTTAAAAGTTGAATTGCTAAAAGCTGAAAAAGGCGATACCATCAAAATTGAAGACGTTTTAATGGTCGTTGATGGCAGCGATATCAAAATTGGTCAACCTGTGGTTGCCGGTGCAGTGGTCGAAGCTGAAGTAGTAGAACATGGTCGTGGCGAGAAAGTACGTATTGTAAAACACAAACGTCGTAAACACTACCATAAAGAACAAGGTCACCGTCAATGGTATACTTTGTTAAAAATCAAAGCAATCACTGCTTAATTGACTATTTCAAACACATTAATCTCTAGGAGACATCGACATGGCACATAAAAAAGCCGCAGGTTCTACCCGTAACGGTCGTGATTCAAACCCAAAAATGCTTGGCGTAAAAATCTTTGGCGGTCAACAAGTTGTTGCTGGTAACATCATTGTACGTCAACGTGGTACAGAATTTCACGCAGGTGAAGGTGTAGGTATGGGTCGTGACCATACATTATTTGCTTTAACTGACGGCGTGGTAAAATTTGCTGTTAAAGGTAAATTCAATCGTCGCTACGTATTTGTTGAAGGCGCAGCTGAATAATCACTCAGCTTGTTGTTAAACAAATTAACCCAATAATTTTCACTTATTGGGTTTTTTATTGCTTATAGCCAAGCGTCTTAACGGGTTTTGGATAGTCTTGAATGGCTTGGCACTGGTTAGTTATTATCTAGTCAAAACTTTCTTTCTTATCACTCAGCTATTGTTACATTTGTTACAACTTAAACAACAATCATTGCATGGGGCGTCTAGTTGGGTAAGAAAAATTTAGCGACAATATCTGTCAGCAAATTTAGCTTAACTTGTTAATTTATAATTTATTGATTAGCCTGTTGGGCTGATATTATTTTTGAATACTTTTTCTAAACTTTTAACAATTTTTATTGAATGAGGAACCTACCATGACAACATCTACTAATAAAATTATCAATAAATTAGCCACCGGTACATTATCAGCACTATTGATTACTAGCATGCCGATGACAGTCGCCATGCAATCAGCCAATGCCGCTGTTGCCAACTCAGCAAGCGCGGCAAAAAACTTAAATAACCTACTTAAAAATGTCAAAAGCATGACCGCCAATTTTAGTCAAACCACCTCTGGCACAGGTGGCAAGGGCTTAAGTAAAGCATCAAAGAATTTCTCAGGTACTATGGCTGTGCAACGTCCAAACCAGTTTCGTTGGCAGATTGATGGTACGGCATCGCAACTGATTGTTGCCAATGGCAATACGCTTTGGGTGTACGATAAAGACTTAAATCAAGCGACCAAGCAAAGCGTGAGCAATCAAGTAGGGGATACCCCAGCACTGATTTTGTCAGGTGATCCCAGCAAAATCGCCAATAGTTTTAATGTGACCCAGCCGATTGCCTCAAAAAACTATTATGTGCTGTATCCAAAAAATGGCAATGCCAACTTTAAAAGCTTAGGTATCGCTTTTAATAGCGGTAATCCTGTCATGATGGTATTAAATGATAATTTGGGACAAACCACCACTATTCGATTCAACAATGTGAAACGCAATGCTTCAATTGCCAGTAATCAATTTAGCTTCACGCCTCCTAAAGGCGTTGACGTGATTAACCAGTAACAATTATTTGCATGAATTTTTTGAATGATTTTTGGCTAACAGACCCTGCAAACAGCAGGGTCTTTTTTTTAAAGTGTTTGTATTTAATTGAAGATTGAACCCTGCTACTAGCATTTTTTACATAAAATGAGTAAACTATCCGTGTTTTAGCCAGTTAACAGCAATATATAGTTACTTTTGTTAAAATACGCATTTTTATAAAGTGATGTAATGCTGCTTTATATTAGAGTTTCATCGTGGTTTTAGCAATATCTCTAACTAGCCTGTTTAGTAACTAGCCAATCACTCACCGATTACAATAATGGTCAATGGATGTGCAGCCTTGTTAGCTGGTACGAGGTAATCTTAAGCAAAATAGTTCTTAAGAAGTTATCTGCCATCGTCTTTCTGATATTGCGCTTGAGCCAGACGGGCTTGGTGGAAGTATCAAAAATATCGTCCCAACTTGAATTGCTTAACCCACGTAACGGTTAGTCGTATTGCCCAGGAGTATCCTCATGATTCCAGTCATTGATTGGTCTGCAATTGTATTTATTTTGGCAGCCATAGGACTTTGTATTTTCATGCTTGTTGTACCAAGATTGTTAGGTGGTACTTCTAAAGGCTTTCAAAAGCAAGAAAATTTCGAGTCGGGCGTGGTCAGTGCTGGTTCTGCTAGAATCCGTTTATCTGCAAAATTCTATATCGTCGCTATCTTCTTTGTTATTTTTGACTTAGAAGCATTATACCTATATACCTATGCGGTATCGGTCAAAGAAGCAGGTTGGCTGGGATTTTGGACCGTTGTGCTGTTTGTGGTAGAGCTGTTAATCGGTCTATATTATCTGCTCAAACTAGGGGCACTTAACTGGTCACCTGCAGACAAAAAGCCAAAACCAAAACGTTTGGCTGCGGCGCCCGCGGGCTTTAATCTGGCGGATATTACCCGTTTTAATGGTATTGAAGAGTTAGAAGTAGACCCTACTGGTAAAATTCCTGCCCAGTTGTCTGGCGCAATGAACCAAAACCCAAACAATAACGCGGTAAAATAATAACCCGACTTTGCAATCTATGTTGCAAGGTCTTTTGCATTTGTAGTGACATAGAGCGAAATCCTGCTTTAAAAATCAAGGTGATCGAGCATTATGAAATATACATTAACCAAAGCCAATCCAGATGCCGACAGATTTCCAGACCAAACCCGTCAAATTATTGACGAAGAGGAAGTCAATAAAAACGTCGTCATGACGCGATTAGAAGATTTGACCCATAGCCTTGCAAACTGGGGTCGTAAGCATTCATTGTGGCCATTTAACTTTGGTACCTCGTGCTGTTATGTGGAGTACGCAACGACATTGACAGGCGTGCACGACTTGTCTCGCTTTGGCGCTGAGGTTATTCGCGCGTCACCACGTCAAGCTGACGTGATGATTGTGGCAGGTACTTGCTTTATGAAGATGGCGCCTGTTATTCAGCGTCTCTACGAGCAAATGCTGGAGCCTAAATGGGTCATCTCAATGGGTGCCTGTGCCAACTCAGGCGGCATGTACGATGTGTATTCAGTGGTGCAAGGCGTTGATAAAATCATTCCCGTCGATGTGTATGTCCCTGGTTGCCCACCACGTCCAGAAGCTTTGATTCAAGCCATCATGCTGCTGCAAGAATCGATTACCAAAGAACGTCGTCCACTCGGTATTCATGTCAATGACCAAGGTATCTACCAACCTGTCATGCAGCCAGAACGTGACCGTAAACAAGCCGAGCGTATCGCGGTCAAAAATCTACGCAGCCCAGATAACATTGATTAATGCTAGAGATTGATTAATGCTAGAGTAAGTCTCTGGATGGATTTAGGATGAATTTTCGCTAAGTAGAAGCTTAGCGAATTGCGTTCAAAACAAAAAAGGTATTCTATTACCTTCTTAATAATTGTGAATGAGGAAAGTGCCACTCATGGTAACGGTAACTGATAATCAAGCACAAACTGATGTCCCAGCAGTGATTGCAGAATTAAATCGCAAGTTTGAAGGGCAGTTTGTTGTACAAAAAACCTTTGACGCTTTTCCCACTATTTGGGTCAGCCGTGAACAGGTCATCGAAGTACTCATGTACCTTCGCACATTGCCACAGCCTTACGTGATGTTACTGGATATCTCAGCGATTGATGAGCGCTTACGCCAGCATCGTAAAGACAGGGATGGCAATCCCTTGCCTGACAGTGATTTCACCGTGTTCTATCATCTAATGTCGTTAGAGCGCAATACGGACATCCGTATCAAAGTGGCGCTCAAAGAAGCTGATTTACATGTCCCAACGGCAACCCGTATTTGGCCCAATGCCAACTGGTATGAGCGCGAAGCGTGGGATATGTTTGGCATTACCTTTGATGGCCACCCACATTTAACCCGTATTTTATTGCCAAAATACTGGGAAGGTCATCCACTGCGTAAAGAATACGCCTCTCGTGCGACTGAAGTACCGCCTTATTATCTCGATAAAGGCAAGCAGATGTTTGAGCAGGAGAACTTACGATTTGTTCCAGAAGAGTGGGGCATGAAACGTAGTGGCCGTGACGAAGACTTTATGTTCCTAAACTTGGGTCCTAACCACCCTTCTGCGCACGGTGCCTTTCGCGTTGTGCTTCAGCTAGATGGCGAGGAAGTCATTGACTGTATCCCAGACATTGGTTATCACCATCGCGGCGCTGAAAAAATCGCCGAACGCCAAACTTGGCATTCATTTATTCCTTACACTGACCGTATCGATTATCTTGGTGGGGTGATGAATGAGTTGCCCTACATCATGTCAGTGGAAAAACTGGCAGGCATCACGGTGCCGGATCGCGCAAATACCATTCGTATCATGATGAGTGAGTTCTTCCGTATCACCAATAATTTGCTGTACTGGGGCACCTTCATTCAGGATGCGGGCGGTATGACGCCAGTATTTTATATGTTCGCCGACCGTCAAAAAGCGTATGATGTGATTGAAGCGGTAACCGGTTATCGTATGCACCCAGCGTGGTTTCGTATCGGCGGTACCGCGATGGATTTGCCAAACGGCTGGCACAAACTGGTTCGTGAATTCTTAGATTGGATGCCAAAACGTATCGATGAATACGTCAAAGCCACCATGAAAAACAAAGTACTACAACTGCGTACCCAAAACGTTGCCCAATATGATGCTAAATCTGCCCTTGCTTGGGGTGTATCAGGTCATGGACTTCGTGCCACAGGTATCCCTTACGATGTACGTAAAGCGCGTCCTTATCTTGGCTATGAAAATTTTGATTTTGAAGTGCCAATTGAGTTTAATGGCGATGCGTATGACCGCTGTTTGGTCAAAATTGAAGAGATTCGTCAGTCACTGCGTATCATTGAGCAATGCCTTAACAACATGCCAATGGGCGCATACAAAGCCGATCACCCACTGGCTGTACCACCGCCCAAAGACCGCACCTTAAATGACATTGAGACTTTGATTAACCACTTTATCTCAGTATCGTGGGGTCCTGTCATGCCAGAAGGCGAGTCCTCCTTTATGGTGGAAGCAGTGAAAGGTATTACCAACTATTATATTACGTCTGATCGCTCAACCATGAGTTACCGTACCCGTATTCGTACACCGACCTTTGCGCACTTACAGCAAATGCCGTCAGTGATTAATGGTAGCTTGGTTTCTGACTTAATTATTTATCTAGCGTCGATTGACGTTGTTATGGCAGACGTTGACCGTTAGGAGAAAACCACCGATGAAGATTGTAACTGATAAAACCCCAAAGGTGGATGTCGCAAGCATTCTAACCGAAGCAGAAATTCACGACATTCATGAATTTATGCATCACTACCCACAAAGCCGCGCGGCATCACTTGATGCGCTAAAAATTGTCCAGCGCCGTAACGGCTGGGTGGATGATGCACAAGTCAACGCGATTGCTAATATCTTAAAAATCCCAGTCACCGATGTGGAAGGGGTTGCCACGTTTTATAACCGTATCTACCGTTCACCAGTTGGTCGTCATGTGATTTTGGTCTGTGACTCGATTGGTTGTTATTTGGTAGGTGCAGAGAATTTAGGTCAAGCTTTTGAGCGCACTTTAGGTATTAGTTTTGGTCAAACTACCCCAGACAATCGTTTTACCTTGTTACCCATTTGTTGTTTGGGTAACTGTGATAAAGGTCCAGCGGTTTTGATTGATGAAGATACTTACGGTCCTGTCCAAATTGAAGAGATTGCTGAATTGCTGGAGCAATACGCATGAATATAACCCGTCAAATTAACAATCGAAAAATTGGCAAATCACCCAGTCAATTGGGCGAGCAAAGCATTCCTATTTATGGTGATAAAGCGACAGCCACCAGTGAGACCAAGCCCCTGACTTGGCGTTTGGCGCATTATGACTCAGTGCTAGATTTGGCAACCTATGAAAGCCTAAAAGGGTTTGAAGGGCTAAAAAATGCCTTGGCTAAATCTGCCAAAGAAGTGGGCAACATGATTAAAGATGCCAACGTGCGTGGACGTGGTGGTGCAGGCTTTAATGCAGGTCTTAAATGGACCTTTATGACGCCACCCGATGGTGGACCCCGTTACTTGATTTGTAACGCAGATGAGATGGAGCCAGGCACGTTTAAAGACCGTCTATTGATGGAGCGCCTACCATTTCAGCTGATTGAAGGGATGATTATCTCAGGCTATGCCATTGGCGCAACCGCAGGGTATATTTTTATCCGTGGTGAGTACATTGAAGCCGCTAAACGTCTAAATAATGCATTGGATGAATGCCGTGCCAAAGGGTATTTAGGTGATAACATCTTAGGTTCAGGCTATAGCTTTGATATACATGTGCATACCGGTGCAGGTCGTTATATCTGTGGCGAAGAAACTGCGCTTATTAACTCGCTTGAAGGTCGCCGTGCCAATCCACGTACTAAGCCACCCTTCCCACAAGTATCAGGGGCATGGGGTCGTCCCACTGTGGTCAATAACGTCGAGTCTTTAAACAACATGCCGGGCATCATGCTGCATGGCGTAGAATGGTATAAAGGCCTTGCACAAGGCAAATCAGAAAACCCCGGCACCAAAATCATGGGTTGTTCAGGTCTAGTCAATGAGCCCGGTCTATGGGAACTGCCATTTGGTACTACCGCTCGCGAAATTATTTTTGATTATGCCAAAGGCATGAAAGACGGCCGTAAACTAAAAGCTTGGTTGCCAGGCGGTGCGTCAACTGACTTCTTAACCGCCAGTGATGAGCATTTAGACCTGCCAATGGACTTTGAACCCATCATGAAAGCGGGTAGCCGTTTAGGTACCTGCTTGATTATGGTCGTAGATGAAGCGCAAGATATGGTGTCATTGTCACTCAATTTGCAAAAATTCTTTGCCCGTGAATCCTGCGGTTGGTGTACGCCTTGCCGTGATGGGTTGCCATGGGGGGTCAAAACCTTGCATGCCATCGATACAGGCAATGGTCAACCTGTCGATATTGACGTATTGCGCCAATTGACCAAAGATTTATGGTTAGGTAAAACCTTCTGCGCCCACGCACCGGGTGCGGTTGAGCCATTACAAAGTGCGTTAAAATACTTTTTACCAGAATTTGAAGCCAAAATTGGTAACAATGTGGTGCCTGAAGAACAATTGTCCCCAACGGGCGTGCCTTCATTCGCAAACAGCGAAAAAGTTGAAGTGTATCAACCGGTTAAGGCCACCAATGGACAATCAGTGTAAGGAATTAGCATGGCAATTATTCATATAGACGGTCAAGACGTCGAAGTTGATGGTGCCGATAACTTGCTACAAGCTTGTTTATCGCTTGGCATCGATATCCCTTATTTTTGTTATCACCCTGCATTGGGCTCGGTGGGTTCTTGCCGCCAGTGTGCCGTCAAGCAATATAATAACAAAGAAGATTATGAAGCGGGTCGTGGTCGTTTGGTCATGTCCTGTATGGTCAACCCGACCCCAGACATGTGGATCTCAGTGACGGATGCAGAAGTGAAAAACTTCCGTAAAAGCTTGGTTGAGTTCTTAATGACTAACCACCCCCATGACTGTCCAACCTGTGAAGAGGGCGGTCATTGTCACTTGCAAGATATGACCTACATGTCAGGTCACAATCATCGTAAATACCGCTTTACTAAACGTACCCACCAAAACCAAGACTTGGGTCCATTTATCAATCATGAGATGAACCGCTGTATCGCGTGTTATCGCTGCGTGCGTTATTACAAAGACTATGCGGGTGGTGAAGATTTGGGCGTTTACGCATCAGCAAGTCGTGTGTACTTTGGTCGGGATAAAGACGGTCAGTTTGAAAGTGAATTCTCAGGTAACCTTACCGAAGTTTGTCCAACTGGGGTATTTACCGACAAAACTCACTCAGAGCGCTACAATCGCAAATGGGACATGCAATATGCCCCAAGCATTTGTCATGGCTGTTCGGCAGGTTGTAATATCTCAGCGGGTGAGCGCTATGGTGAATTGCGCCGTATCGAAAACCGTTTTAACGGTGAAGTCAACGCTTACTTCCTGTGTGACCGTGGTCGTTTCGGCTATGGCTATGTCAACCGCCAAGACCGCCCAATTCAAGCGATTGAAACACTAAGCGGTAAACAAACCAATTTGAGCATTGACCATACTATCGATGCCATCAAAAACCGGTTGCAAGGTAAAAAAGCCATCGGTATTGGTTCACCCGTTGCCAGCCTTGAATCAAACTATGCCCTAAAACGCTTAGTCGGTGCCGAAAATTTTAGCATTGGTATTACCAATCAAGAAAAAACTGTGGTACAAAAATGTATCGATGTATTGACCACAGAAAATATCCATAATCCAAGTATGCGTGAGATTGAGGATTATGATGCGGTATTGATTTTAGGTGAAGATATTACCCAAACCAGTCCACGTATTGCACTGGCAGTACGCCAAGCGGCAAAAAATCGCGCCAAACAAATGGCAGATGCGCTAAAAACACCAGATTTCTTGGCAGAGCCTGTGGCTCGTATCGGTCAAAAAGACTACAGCCCAATCTTTATTGTGGATGTCAAAGATACACGCCTTGATGATATCGCCAAAGTAAGCTGCGTAGCCACCCCAAGCGATATCGCTGAATTAGGCTTTAGCATCGCTGAGCAAATGAAAACGTTAGCTACCTCACAATTACCAAAAGATTTGGTCATCGATGAAGACGATAATGCTGATATGCAAGCATTTGCTAAACATATCGCGCAGACGCTGCTTAAAGCAACCAAGCCCCTTATCATCTCAGGCTCGTCACTGTACCACACCGCCATCATAGAAGCGGCGGCACAAATTGCCAATATCGCTGAGCAAAAACGCGGTGAAGTGGTCATCTATGAAAAAGGCGTGGTTGACGCCCACAACGTCCAAGTGGATGCAGAGATTGCCAAAATCGATGCAGAACAAGCCAAGCTCAAACAAGAGATGGATGAAGCGGCATTTGCTGAACAAGCTAAGCAGGTTAAACGCCCAAGCCGTATGAACCCGACCAAAGGCTATCAAGAAAAAGCGGGCTTGTACTTGTCAGTACCTGCTGCCAATAGCATAGGCGTTAACTTACTCGGTGGTAAAGCGATTGATGAATTAGATGATGATGCCGATGTGGTGATTGTCATGGAAAATGACATCAGCCGCCGCCTAACCGCTGAGCAAATGAACCAATTGCTAATCAATAAATCATTGATTGTACTCGATCATGAAGCTTACCAATGGCATAACCATGCAGACGTGATGGTGCCTGTAGCAACTTTTGCAGAAGCGGACGGTACACTAATCTCAGCAGAAGGTCGTGCACAGCGTTTCTTCCAAGTTTATGATCCTGTTTACTATCGCCCACAAAGCATGGTAAAAGAAAGCTGGCGTTGGTTACATGCAGTAGAGTCTGAGCTCAATGGCCGTGCGATTGACTGGACGCAGCTTGATGATGTGATTACTGCGGTCGCAGACACCAATCCACAATTAGCCGCAATCAGACAAGCAGCGCCATCAGCCGATTACCGTATTACTGGTCTAAAAGTCGCGCGTGAGCCACGCCGTTATTCCGGTCGTACAGCGATGCGTGCACCGATTTCTGTGCATGAGCCAGAGCAGCCGAAAGATATCGATACGGGCCTAACCTTCTCACAAGAAGGTTATGTGGGCACCCAAACGGATTCATCAATGATCCCATTTGCTTGGTCAGCAGGTTGGAACTCACCGCAAGCTTGGAATAAATACCAAGATAAAGTGGGTGGTCATCTAAAACATGGCGATCCAGGGGTGCGTATTTTTGATGCGTTAACACCATTGCCAAAACGTGAGTATATTGCGCCTGCGGCAGCTAGCCAACAAGGTTCTACCCAGCTAGTGCCGGTATATAATATTTTTGCTAGTGATGAACTCACTGCCCGTAGTGACGTGGTTGCCTCACAATTGCTGCCAGCTGCCTTTAGTGTATCAACGGATGATGCGGATAAATGGCAGCTGCAATCAGGTGATATGTTAACGGTCACAGTGAAGGGTGTAGCGACCACCTTACCTGTGCAGCTTGTCGATTACTTAGCCGAAAGCTGTGTGGGCTATCCTGTGGGTCAGGCGGGTGAATTAGAAGCCTTGCTAGCGCAGCCCTATACGGACATCAGTATCGTAAAATCAGCAACTACCAACATTGTCACCCAAGCGGTATCACCAGCTAATAATGGTGGCGTGATAGCTCAAGTAACTCCAGGGGAGGGGGTATAATGGATTATTCTGTTAGACAGATGCCCGATTTACCTGCATGGCTGGCTGGGGTAATGTCCCCTGAAGCTTGGTCAATTGTATTTTTGGCAGTGCAATCAATTGTTATTTTCTTGGCGGTGGTAATTTTTGCTGCGTTGATGATTCCTTATGAACGTCGCATGTTGGCACTGTGGCAAGATCGTTATGGTCCAAACCGTGTAGGTTGGCAAGGTTCACTACAAGTTGCCGCGGATATGCTCAAAATCTTCTTTAAAGAAGACTGGACCCCCAAATTTGCCGATAAATTTATCTTTGTCTTGGCGCCTGCGATTTCATTGTTTACCGCTTTAGCCGCTTATATCATTGTACCAGTTACGCCATCACTCGGTGGCGCAGACTGGAGTATCGGTATTTTGTTCTTTTTTGCGATGGCAGGGTTGGCAGTTTATGCCGTGATGTTTGGTGGCTGGGCATCAGCCAATAAATATGCCTTGCTCGGTGGTCTACGCTCTGCTGCCCAAACCATTAGTTATGAAGTCTTTCTAGGATTATCGCTAATGGGTGTGGTGGCATTGGCAGGGTCATTTAACTTACGCGATATCGTATACTCACAAGCCGGTGGTTTTTGGCACTGGAATGTATTTGGTCAAATTTTAGGGTTTTTAACCTTTATGGTCGCAGGTGTGGCAGTCACCCACCGTTTCCCATTTGACCAGCCAGAAGCAGAGCAAGAATTGGCAGAAGGTTACCATGTTGAATACTCAGGTATGAAATTTGGTATGTTCTTTGTCGGTGAGTATGTGAATATCGTGTTGGTATCATCGCTGATTACTATTTTATTCTTTGGTGGTTGGTTGCCATTATTTGATGGACTGAGTTTTATCCCGCCGATTATTTGGTTCATGTTAAAAACGCTATTTTTCATGACCATGTTTGTATTGGCGCGTGGGGCGTTGATGCGTCCACGTTATGACCAAGTAATGAACTTTGGCTGGAAAATTTGTCTGCCCATTACCTTGATTAATTTACTCGCGACGGCGGCCTATGTATTATGGCGCACCCATGGTGTAGGGTAAGGTGGAGATTAACGTATGTATTTGACTATGGTAAAAAACACGATTACGGGTTTTGGCTCAATTCTGCGCACCCTAATCATGGTCGCAAGTCATGCGACCCGTAAACGTGATACGATTTTATACCCAGAACAACCTGTCCCTGTACCGCCGCGTTTTCGGGGGCGTATTGTACTGACACGTGACCCAGATGGGGATGAGCGCTGCGTGGCCTGTAACTTATGTGCTGTCGCTTGTCCGGTGGGTTGTATTTCACTGCAAAAAGCGGAACGTGAAGACGGACGCTGGTATCCAGAGTTTTTCCGTATTAATTTTTCGCGTTGTATCTTTTGTGGTATGTGTGAAGAAGCGTGCCCGACAACGGCTATTCAGATGACGCCAGATTTTGAGCTAGGTGAATACAACCGTCAAAACTTGGTGTATGAAAAAGAGCATTTGTTAATTTCAGGTCCGGGTAAATTTCCTGACTATAATTATTACCGTGTGACTGGGATGGCGACCAAAGATAAACCTAAAGGGGCACACCAAAATGAGTCTGCACCGATTGATTTACGGAGTTTATTGCCATGATAACCGGAGCAACGATAGGGTTTTATTTATTAGCGATTGTCGCTATTTTGGCTAGTTTGCGCGTGATTACTCGTACCAATCCTGTGCATGCATTATTAAACATGATTGTCACGCTGCTGGCGTTATCAGGTATTTTCTTTGCTTTAGGTGCGCCATTTGCCGGTGCGCTTGAAATCATCGTTTATGCCGGGGCGATTATGGTCCTGTTTGTCTTTGTGGTGATGATGCTGAACTTAGGCACCCAAAGCACCTTAGAAGAAGAAAGCTGGTTATCATCCTCAGCTTGGGCAGTGCCTACAGGACTTGCATTTATTGTGGGTTTGACCTTGTTTAGTTTGATTGGCATGAAACATGGGTTTGAAGGAGTTATGCCAGCGTTTATCGGGGTGGAGCCAGTTACGGCAAAAATGATCGGTGCCAAATTATTTACCGAATATTTATTATTGGTCGAAATTGCAGGATTTTTATTACTGGCGGGTTTGGTAGCGGCTTATCATTTGGCAAAATCTGCCTTGGATGATGAAAACGAAAGTCATAACAGTGAGCTTGGTAATACCGTACAACCAGCCTTAACGAATTTTATTGATAAAGAGCCCAGCCAACCGGCTGTGTTACGCGAAGTTCAGGAGGAGAAGGCATAATGGGACACTTTCCATTAGAGCATGTGCCATTAGAGCACGGTCTAATCTTGTCAGCGATTTTGTTTGCCATTGGTTTTTGTGGTGTGATGGTACGACGTAATTTTTTGTTTATGTTGATGAGTCTTGAGATTATGATGAATGCTGCTGCCTTAGCATTTGTGGTGGCAGGTAGTCGCTGGGTCAGTCCTGACGGACAAATTATGTTTATTTTGGTGCTAACTTTGGCAGCCGCTGAAGTCGCAATTGGGTTGGCTATTCTTTTACAGTTTTATCATAAGCGTGGTCATTTAGATGTCGATACGGCAAATGAGATGAAAGGGTGAAATCAAAATGAGTATGTTACCTTTAACCTTTATGCTGCCGCTGATTGGATTTCTGATTTTAGCGACCATGCGTGACCGCTTAAGCGAAAACGCAGCCGCAGTGGTCGGTGTCGGCAGTATGGGTTTGGCTGCTTTGTGTGCCTTGATGGCAGGCAGTGATTTTTTAATGAACCATCCACAAGGCGCTGTCATTAATCAGCCGTTGTGGACGTGGATGCAAGTCGGTAGTTTTGCCCCAAAATTTGGTCTCATGTTGGATGGTTTGGGCGTGACCATGATGGGCGTCATTACCGGTGTCGGTTTTCTAATTCATATTTTTGCGTCATGGTATATGCGCGGTGAAACAGGCTACGCAAGATTTTTTAGCTATATGAACCTGTTTGTCGCAAGTATGTTGTTACTTGTGCTTGCTGACAATTTAGTGCTGTTGTACTTAGGTTGGGAAGGCGTTGGTATCTGTTCTTACTTATTGATTGGTTTTTATTATCACGAGCGCGCCAATGGCCGTGCTGCGATGAAAGCCTTTACCGTAACCCGTGTGGGTGATGTGTTTTTAGCGTTTGGCTTATTTTTATTGTTCCGTGAATTGGGTACGTTAAATATCTCAGATATCAATGCCAATGTATCGCAAATGCTAACATCGGCAGGGTCAACGGTGACGATTTTTGGTCATAGCTATCCTACCATCAAAGTTGCGGCTGTGATGCTAGTGCTGGGTGCGATGGGTAAATCTGCACAGATTCCGCTGCATTCTTGGCTTGCCGATGCGATGGCAGGTCCTACGCCTGTTTCAGCCTTGATTCATGCGGCAACGATGGTTACCGCAGGTGTGTATTTAATTGCCCGTTTACATCCTGTGTTCTTATTGACCCCTGATGTATTGGCAAGTTGGGTGGGTATCGTTGGGGCAACAACATTGTTGGTTGCTGGTTTCTGTGCGCTGGCACAGACCGATATCAAACGTATCTTAGCTTATTCCACCATGAGTCAAATCGGTTATATGTTCTTGGCATTAGGTGTAGGCGCTTGGCAAGTTGCGATTTTCCACTTGATGACCCATGCGTTCTTTAAAGCTTTATTATTCCTAGGGTCAGGTGCTGTTATCTTGGCTTACCATCATGAGCAAAACATCTTTAAAATGGGTGGGTTGTTTTATAAAAATAAATTCCTATTTGCGGTGTTTGCGATTGGGGGTGGGGCACTTGCTGCGATTCCTTGGATTACAGTGGGTTATTACTCAAAAGATGAAATTATTTGGGAAGCCTTTGCATCAGGTCATATGAATTTATTTTGGATGGCAGTGGTAGGTGCGTTTTTAACCTCGATTTATACGTTTCGTATGATTTGGATTGTGTTCTTTGGTGAAGAAAAAACGCCTATTCACGATCTTAAAGGTTGGACATACTGGCTGCCGCTTGCGGTGTTGCTAGTGTTATCAACTGCGGTGGGGGCGATGATTCATCCACCATTAGCAGGCGTATTGCCACAGAGTTTTAGCGTGATTCATCCTGAGGTAGAACATGGTAAGCACACGGCAGAAATGATTGTGATGGCTGCGATGTTGGCGGGTTTGATTGTGGGTGCTTTCTTGTTTGCCCTAGATAAAGGTCGCATTGTGAGTAAGTTTAACCAAACAGGTTTGGGCCGTGCGCTTAACTATTGGTGCTATCATGGTTTAGGTTTTGATGCTTTGTATGACATTGTATTTGTTAAACCATTCTTATTGATTGGTAAATTAATTAAAATTGACCCGATTGACCGTACTTGGAATATTTTACCAGCCCTATCGCTGGCAGGTAACCGAGTGGCGACATGGTTCCAATCTGGCTCGATTCGTGGGTATGCTGCTAGCTTCGGTCTTGGCATGGCAGTATTGTTGGTGTTGGTAATGATGATGATAGGGAAGTAACAGTTATGCAAAATAATCTCTTATTACCCGCCTTGATATTTATTCCAATCATTGCAGGTTTTCTGTGCTGGTTGGTTGAAAAAGTTGATGAACGTTTACCTCGTTGGATTGCGTTCCTTGGCATGCTATTAACGTTTTTGATTACGGTAGCTATTTGGCAAAACGGTAACTTTATTGGTTCAGCACAAACCATTGCTGAGGTGACTGCTAAACCGACTTGGTTGGCAGAGTTTCAATTACCTTGGATGCCCTCATTGGGGGTCAGTTTCCATCTAGCCATTGATGGGTTATCGCTGTTGATGGTGAGCCTAACAGCCTTCTTAGGTATGATGGCGGTGGCGTGTTCATGGGGGGAGATTACTCGCCGTGTGGGCTTCTTCCATCTTAATCTACTTTGGAGCTTGGGCGGTGTTATTGGTGTTTTCCTAGCAATCGATATGTTCTTGTTCTTCTTCTTTTGGGAGATGATGTTAGTTCCTATTTATTTCTTGATTGCAATCTGGGGACACAATGCGATTGGCGGTAAAACCAAAGAATATGCCGCAACCAAATTCTTTATTTATACCCAAGCATCGGGTCTGATTATGTTGATTGGTATTTTGATTTTGGTGATGATTCATGCATCAACCACAGGTCAAATAACTTTTAACTATATGGACTTGCTAGGTACAGATCTTGGCAAATGGCAATATCCAATCATGCTGATGTTCTTTATTGGCTTTGCGGTTAAATTACCAATTTTCCCACTGCATGGCTGGTTACCCGATGCGCACGCACAAGCACCGACTGCAGGCTCGGTGGATTTGGCTGGTATTTTGATTAAAACTGCGGCGTATGGTTTATTGCGGTTTGTCCTACCACTATTCCCAGAAGCCAGTGCTCAGTTTGCACCGATTGCGATTACTTTGGGGGGTATTGGTATTTTCTACGGGGCTTGGCTTGCGTTTATGCAGCAAGATATCAAGCGGTTACTGGCTTATACCAGTATTTCACACATGGGTTTTGTGGTACTTGCGTTGTATGCCGGTACGTTAATTAGTTTCCAAGGCTTGATGATTCAAATGTTGGCACATGGTCTTAGCTCAGCGGCATTATTTATCATGAGTGGTCAGCTTTATGAGCGTCTACATACCCGTGATTTGAGCCAAATGGGTGGTATGTGGGGTCAAATGCGTTATTACCCACCGTTACTTATGTTCTTTGCCGCGGCATTATTAGGTATTCCAGGTACCGGTAACTTTATTGGTGAGTTCTTAATTCTGTTAGGTTCTTTCGCCTCGCATCCTGTGGCAGTGGTGTTTGCTACCTTTAGCTTAGTCGTTGCCGGTTTATACGCATTAATTATGATTTATAAAGCATTATTTGGTACGCCAACAGCGACGATTGAGAAAATGTCACCGATGCGTGATATCAATGCGCGTGAAGCGGCAATCTTGTTGGTGCTTGGGTTTGGTTTATTATGGTTAGGTCTATATCCCCAATCATTCTTAGATACCTCTGACCATAGTATGCACTGGATTAGTCAGGCATATCATGTCCAGCAAGTTGCACCTACTGCTCAAGAGCCATTTGCTCATATGGAGGTAAAATAGATGAATCCTATTATTCCATTTGCTAGCAATGTGCTCATGCCATTGTTTCCAATGATTTTAATTTCAATCACCACGGTGGTGGTGATGATTGCCATCGCCATGAAGCGTTCAAATTTTGTGGCAGGTACCATCAGTGTGATTGGCCTTAATGCCGCCTTGTTTGTTGTCCTTATACAATTATTGGGTGGCAATCCTGATAGCATGTTGCATGGTCTGTATGAATTATTTACGCCATCGCAAGGCTTGATTGCTCCCTTATTTGTAGTGGATAGCTTTGCCCAGTTCAATATGGTGATTATTTTAATCAGCTCGCTTGCGTGCTTTACCTTGGCGTATGGTTACATTGGAGGCTATCGCGATAATAAAGAAGAGTTGTATTTGCTACTGCTTATCTCAACATTGGGCGCGCTGTTTATGGTATGCGCTGATAACTTAGCTTCTTTCTTTGTCAGCTTAGAGTTATTGTCGGTACCGCTATATGGTATGTTGGCTTATACTTATGCGCGTGGTAAATCGTTAGAAGCGGGTTTTAAATACCTCATTTTATCGGCGACAGCCTCTGCTACCATGTTGATGGGTATGGCATTAATCTACTCAAACACAGGTACTTTATCCTTCCGTCAAATTGGTATGGCAATCGTACCCATGTTTCAAAATGGTATGATTATGCCGATTTTGGTGGTGGGGACTGCATTAATGTTATTTGGTATTGCCTTTAAACTCTCAGCAGTACCATTCCATACTTGGACGCCAGATGTTTACCAAGGTGCGCCTGCGCCTGTGGCGACTTTCTTAGGCAGTGTTTCCAAAGTAGCTATGATGGCGCTAGGATTACGTTTCTTATTGTCTACGGCGACCTTAGCCTTGCCAGCAATCAATACCTTGATTGTGGCGATTGCCAGTTTATCGATGATTATCGGTAACGTACTGGCGCTTCGTCAGCACAATATAAAACGTCTGTTAGCCTATTCATCTATTGCGCACATCGGCTATGTGTTAGCGATTATCAGCGCAGTGAAAGTTGAATCAGCAGGTTTTGTCAGCCTTTACATGGCAGTGTATGCGTTTACCACCATTGGTGCGTTCGGTGTCGTGACTATCATGTCAAGCCCGTACAAACGTCAAGGTGAAGCAGAGTTAGTTGAAAACTTCCAAGGGATTTTTTGGCAACGTCCTGTGCTAACTGCCGTATTGACTGTGATGCTATTATCATTGGCAGGTATTCCATTGACCGCCGGGTTTATCAGCAAATTCTTTGCGATTTTTGCTACGGTTTCAGCGCAAAGTTGGTGGCTCACTGCCATGATTATCGTGGGTAGTGCAATTAGCTTGTATTACTATCTAAATCTTATGGTCACCTTGTTTAGACGTCCCCAAGAAGTACAGCCGCACGATGCGGTCAATCATTGGGGTATTCAAGCAGGCGGCATCATGGTGTTGTTGGTGACGTTAGCGGTATTGTACTTCGGTATTTTCCCCGAAACATTATCAAAAATTATCACGCTAGTTCGCATATATTAATCCAATTTTAGTACTGCGACATAAAAAAGCGTATCTTAGTTCATTAAGGTACGCTTTTTTGTTTATAATGATGCAAAAAAATGGTCAAGATAATATGTCAGATGATAAAAGTATTCGCGTTAAAGTGATTGAAGTGACCCGTTGGGCGCCCACCTTGCTAAGTTTTAAAGTCACGCGCCCCGATGGCTTTAAATTTACCGCAGGGCAATTTGTTAGGCTCGGTATCCATGGCAAAGATTTACAATATTTTGCACAAAACCATGAGACCAAATTAATAACTTCTGAGACGCAAGATAAGCCCATTGACCTTGATGGCTATGTGTTTCGCGCGTATTCCGTCGCATCTTCGCCCTATGATGAATTTATTGAATTTTTCTCGGTGGTCATTCCTCACGGGGAATTCACCAGTAAGGTTAATCATATCCAAGTGGGCGATAGTTTATTGCTTAATACCACGCCATTTGGCTACTTGACCTTAGCCCGCTACCAGTTACCCCTACCCAATGATTTATGGTTGCTGGCAACAGGCACGGGTTTAGCCCCATTTTTATCGATTTTAAAGACCATCGAGGTATGGCAGCAATATCAGCGCATTATTTTGGTGTACAGCGCACGCACCTCGCAAGAGCTTGCTTATCAAGCGGAAATTGGCTCGATTAAGTCAATCTATGGCGACAATGGGGCAGCGTTTGTATTTTTGCCCATTGTCACGCGAGAAGCGGATTATACGGGGGAAAAAGCTCGGGTTCCCAATCTGATATTGTCGGGCAAGTTAACCCAGTTGGTAGGGCAAAAACTGGATAAAGAGCGCAGTCATGTGATGTTGTGTGGTAATCCACAAATGGTCGAAGATACCAAAGAAGCCTTAAAATCGCTTGGATTGACCATGAATCGCCGCGGCGAAGGCAATATCGCCGTTGAAAACTATTGGTAAGCACCTCGTTAATTGGCAAAGCACAATCGGTAAAAAATCAGTAGAGCAAAAGCGGTAAAGGATGAGGTTTGATACCCATGAAAAATTCTAAGCCGCTTTAGTTGCGTTTGCTGTTATTGCAGGATTATCCGCTTCAGTAATCAATTGGTCATTACTACCTATGTTGAGAATTTCACCGACGTTGGCATTGGCTCTCAGCAGTAGTTGCTGTTCAGCAAGATAACCGTGATTTACCTGCACCTTGCGCAGCGTTGCCATGATTTTTTCGTTTTTCTTCAGCCAGCGACCAATATCGAGATACAAGATATCATCTTTTTGGTGCACCAAATTGATTTTCTCCAAAATCATGCCGAGCGGGTCTTTCTTTAACACCCGTTTAAAAAACCAAAGCGCCGCATGAATCGCTTTTGATTTCACATAGGAATCTGAATACAAGGCAATGACATCGGTGTCAGTCAATTGCTGAAATACCAAGCGCTGGCGATAACGGTCAAATTGGGCATGTACCACACCTAAATTGACAGCAAGGTCAGCGAAAATGCCTTTATAGTTAATCGTTGCATACAGTCGAAGCCAGCCTTCATGAATCTCCAGATGCATACTCAATATCGCTTTGACTTTTTCAACCACAAATTTTTGAATGGCCTCGTTTAGCTGTTTTTCGGTGGCGGGCACGATAAACTCTTGACCGGCAAAATCTTCGATTTTCTCATACCACGTTTGCGATTTTTGCATCAGTTCACGTGCGATTTCTTCAGAATGGGTGGCAAAAAATTCATCCAGTTGCGTTTTGCTCGTTATCACGATCGTTTCTCATTTTTTATATTTGTATTGAAAGCTATTATTGTAGTCAGTTTTTGGGCATTGTAAAGTTGCTAATCATAAAGTCATTAATCATAAAGTCGCTGACCCGTCTACAAAAAATCTTGTACCAGTAATTGGTAAACATTGATTGCTACTTATTGATTACTAACCACTCATTGCTAATGGCGTATGAATTTAGCTTCAGCCAAGGTTTGATTTAATCTATAATATCTGCGCGTTATAATACATGAGTGATTTGTATTTTTTTAGCAAGGTTGTGGAGATAGCGTCGTCATCGTTCAAAGGGTTATATTTTGTTGTATAGCAAAGACAGCCACAGTTATGTTTTTCAAAAGTTAATGCCACATACTACGGCTTGCAAAGACAGCGCCATGCTATTTGCTACCATTATGGCGGTGGCAATTCATGCGGCTGTTATTTTTGGTATCCAATTTGAAGATAAAAGCTCACCAACCGCAGCGGTGCAAGAAGTCACCACGGTGTTGACCGAAAATCTGCAAAAGAATGAAAAAGCCGATTTTATCGCCAATGCAGGCCAGCAAGGTGGCGGTGAGTCCAACGAAAAGCTACGGCTTGAAAACAATACCATGAGCCCTTTAGAAGACGAGGCAATCAATGAAACCGATGATATCGTGAGTCAAGAACGCCAAACGCGCCAAGAAGCGTTTCAAGAAAGTTATCTACGTACCACGTTAAGCTTTGAAAAAATCCGCAGAGAAAATAATAATAAAAAACAAGATGATAGCGAAAATCTAGCCGCGCAAGAACAGCGAGTACAGGCACAAATTGCCACCCTTGAAACCAAAATCAGCAGTAACCGCCAATTACTAGCCAAAAAATCTGCGGTCAAAACTATCAGCAGCAACTCCACCACCACGGGTGAAGCCGCGCGCTATATCGAGAATTTTCGCCAACAAGCCTATCATATTGGTAACCAGCAATATCCCCAAGAAGCCCGCGCCAAAGGCATCAAAGGCGATGTCATGCTGATGGTGATTATCGAGCCTAACGGGCAAGTCAAATCTATCAAAGTGTTACAGTCATCAGGCGCTACCATCTTGGATGAAGCAGCAAAAAATTCGGTGCGTAAAGCCGCGCCATTTGGTAAGTTCTCAAAACAAATGCAAGATTATTTGGAGCTGCGCATTATCCGTACTTGGCGATTTGGTGATACCTTAACCGTCGATGACCAAAACCCCGCAATTTAACTTTTCACTAACCATGCTAAAGGCTATCCTATGTCAACCGTACTACACAAAGAATTGGCGCTATTTGACCTCGATAACACCCTCATTGATACCGATAGTGACTATATGTGGGGCGAGTTTTTGGTCAAACATCATCTGGTAGAAGAATCGCTGTATCGTGCTAAAAATCGGGAGTTTTATGAGCACTATATCGCAGGAACGCTCGATGCGGTCGTCTATAATGAGTTTGTGGCAGGCTTTTTAAAACAGCATACCTTAGCCCAATTACACGAATGGCGTGAGCAATATTTGCAAGATGAAATCGCACCAAAAGTGCGTCCAAAAGCGGTTAACGCTATCCAATCGCATTTACAAGCAGGGCACGATGTAGTAGTGATTTCCGCCACCAATGCCTTTGTGGTCAAAGCGATTGCTAACAAATTATTTTTGGTAGAGGAAGATAATATTTTAGCCACTGAACTAGAAGTCACCGAGCAGGGGTACACAGGTAAAGTCGCAGGACAGCCAAACTTTAAAGAAGGCAAAATCATTCATTTAAAAAATTGGATTGCCCAAAAAAATGCGCGAGGTATTACTTATACCAAAACCTACGCCTATTCGGATTCAAAAAATGATTTGCCGTTATTAGAATGGGCGGATGTAGCGATTGCGGTCTGCCCCGATGATACCCTACACGCGCATGCCTTAGCGCATCATTGGGCAGTGGAAGATTGGTCGATAAAAACACAGGCGTAGTAGGCAACAGCTAAGATGAATGGCGACAGCTAATATGAATCCAGTGACAGATTCAGGTATAATAGCGCATTTTTCATAGTAACACGTTAAGGTAACCTCGCATGGAAATCAACCCGTATTTAGAGCATATCAAAGACTTAACTGACCGTGGCAACCAGCTTCGGGGGTATCTTTGACATCGAAGCCAAGCAAGAGCGTTTGGAAGAAGTCAATTTAGAGCTTGAAAACCCAGAATTGTGGAACGACCCAGAGCGTGCCACCAAAATCAGTAAAGAAAAATCGCAGCTTGATAATGTCATTGGCGTGATTACCGCTTTAGATGACAAGTTAGAAGACGCCAAAGCCATGATTGACTTAGCGGTGGAAGCCGATGATGCGACGCTATTGGCAGACGTACAAGCGGAACTCGATGAGGCCGAAGCCAAAGTCGCAGATTTAGAATTTAAACGTATGTTTAGCGGTGAGATGGATGGCAACAACTGCTATGTTGATATCCAGTCAGGCTCAGGCGGTACCGAAGCCCAAGACTGGGCAGAGATGCTGCTGCGGATGTATTTACGTTGGTGTGAATCACATGGCTTTAAAGCCGAAATCATGGAACTATCAGCAGGTGGTGTCGCAGGGATTAAAAGCGCATCGATTCATGTCAAAGGTGACTATGCGTTTGGCTGGTTACGTACCGAAATCGGCGTGCATCGTTTGGTAAGAAAATCACCGTTTGATAGCAACAACGGTCGCCACACGTCGTTTGCGGCGGTGTTTGTATCGCCTGAGATTGATGATAATATTGAGATTGATATCAACCCTGCCGATTTACGTATCGATACTTATCGCTCAAGCGGTGCAGGCGGTCAGCACGTTAATACCACCGACTCTGCGGTACGTATCACCCACCAACCGACAGGAATTGTGGTAGCGTGTCAAAATGAACGTAGCCAACATGCCAACAAAGACACGGCAATGAAAATGCTACGCGCCAAACTGTACGAGCGTGAAATGATGCAGCGCATGGAAAAGCAACAAGCGCTAGAAGACACCAAATCGGATATCGGTTGGGGTAGTCAAATTCGCTCGTATGTGCTCGATGACTCGCGGATTAAGGATTTGCGTACAGGGGTGGAAACTTCCAATACCCAAGCGGTGCTAGATGGCGACCTTGATAAATTTATCGAAGCGAGCCTAAAAGCAGGGCTTTGATTTAACTGCGTTGCCTACAATAACCCATTGCTAATTTATCCGCACTTGCTAAAATTAGAGAGTCAATTTTTTAGTTGACGCTCTTTTTTTCATAAGGATTTGATATGCTGTACCAATGGCAAGACAAAAAACCCACCTATCAGGCACCCTTCACAGGCTGGGTCGCAGACTCGGCTGAAGTCATCGGCGATGTGCATTTAGCTGATAACGTCAGTGTGTGGTTTGGCGCGGTGATACGCGCGGACAATGCACCGATTTATTTGGGCAAAAATAGTAATGTGCAAGAAAACAGTGTGATACACACTGATGAAGGTATCGCCGTCACCATTGGCGAAGGCGTGACGATTGGGCATTTGGCGATGCTACACGGCTGCACTGTTGGTGATAATAGCTTGATTGGTATCGGTGCGATTGTGCTCAATAATGCCCAAATCGGCAAAAACTGCATCATCGGTGCCAATGCGCTTGTCACCGAAAATATGCAAATCCCAGATAATTCCATCGTGATGGGAAGCCCAGCTAAAGTGGTCAAAATGTTACCAAAAGAGCGCGAAGTGATGCTTCAACAATCAGCTTTACATTATGTTGATAAAGCCCATGCTTTTAAAGCAGGACTTAAGCCTCTAGCGATAGTGTATTAAGTTTGATAGCAGTTATTGGAGCATACAGATTAGTGCAAAAAAAGGATAGTGAATGCACGCTCCTTTTTTATGCCGTGTTGCTTTATGCCCTGTTATTCCTGTTACTTGACTATTAAGCAATACGTTGTCTTAACGCTGTAGCACGTTCTACCAACGCCGTGTTGTTGCTGTCTTTGATTTCATCAAGCAAGCGTTTGGCACTGTCGTATTCCCCTAAATTCACATACTGTTCTGCCAAATCTACGTTTAACGTATCCGTGTCGATATCCTTAATGACATCGAGAATCGCTGATAAATCTTCAACAACTGGCGCAGTCTTTAGGCTTGCCTTATCTGCAATCGATGTTGTTTCAGGACTAGCGGTTGGGGTCGTAGTTGTTTGTGTATTTGCTGGAGTGGCTGCCTGAGTAGTTGAGTCATCAAAAGACAAATCAAACATGTCATCTGAGATAAGTAGCGAATCAGATGGTTTAGGGGCGTTGACTTCTGCCAAGTCAACGACAGGCTCAGCGACCGATGGGGTAGCAGGCTTGGCTAGTGAAGCCGCTTCTGCTTGGCGTAGTAATTCATCATCCAAAGCAAACGATGCAATATCTGTGGCTTCATCACTGGCAACCGGTACAGAAGTCACCGCATCAGAAGTTAGATTGCTAGATGCTTTAATATCTGACGCGTCAAAGCTTAAGTCGGCTTCTGTAGTAGCGTCATTGGTTGGGGCAACTGCTGGCTCAGCGTTCAAATCAAAGTCGAAATCAAAATCATCTGCGATATTGTTGTCAGCGCTCGGTGCAGCCGTTGGGGTCGTTATCATTGGTTCTGCAGCCGTAGCGGTAGGTGTTGATTGCGTCTCTGGTAAACTAAAGTCAAAATCAAAATCGCTGTCGCTAATAGCCTCGTTATTGACGTTACTTGCCGAAGTGGTGGTTACAGGTTCATCTATCGGCGCAACAATTTCGGTAGGTGATTCTAGGACAGGGGCAGCGACAGTCTCAGCGGTCGCGGGCTCTTTGCTAGGTAGATCAAAATCAAAATCGGCAAAAGTAAACTCATTTGATTGTGATTGCGCCGCTGTAGTCTCGGTAGTAGGCTTAGTTGCAGGCGGGACAGGTGCAATTTTGGTTTCAGGCACATCGAGTGCAAAGTCAAAATCTAATTCATTATCGGCATTGCTGCTAACACTATCAACCGGGGGTGCTGGCTGTGCCACTTCAGTGACGCTCGGCATGGTAACCTGTGAGGTGATGTTGACGGCTGGCTTATCATTGTCTTGTTTAAAGCCTGGCAAATCAAAATCAAGTCCATCTGATTCAACCGCTTCAGCGGTATGGGTCATCGCTGTGCTGCGTGCAGTTATCGATTGTTCTTCATCTACCAGCATTTTTAGGTTATTGGCTTGGGTAGTGAGATCAGCATCGTTCAGTGCCAATACCTCTGTGTAGAAGTTATTAAAGTGCTGATAATCTTTAGCCAAGGCATAGCTATTAAGTAAAGTAAAATTCAACCCGCTATGTGAGGGGTGATTTTTTAGCGCACGACGTAACGTTGTGATAGCGCCATCATAGTCTTGGGTTTGAATCAATTGCTCAGCCGCTTGTAACTCATGCTGCGCACTCTCGGCGGTATTGAGGGTTTGAGCAGTCTGCAAAGTCGTTTGCAATATGTCAGGGGCAGCTGGGCTTGGCATCTGCGATTGACGTTGAAGTTCTAGTTCGCGCTGCTGCTCAGCCAAGGTTTTTGGACGTTTGACTTGGGTCTGAGTATCAACCGTTGTCTGGCTCTTACCTTTTTTCATCAAGAAAACGCCAGCAATAATCACCAAAATCACTACTGCTGCGATACCCATCATTATCGGATCCATCTTTCACCTCATCGTTACGGTAGATAGTGATCATTAGGGCATAGCAAGATATAAGCTACCGCTTTATGCGACTAATGAATCACCACAAATTTGTTGTACAGTATGAAATGATACAGCACATAGGCAATATCATCCACGCGCTGTATTATTTTTTGTTTAACTCTTTTAAGCGTTTTTCTAATTGGGCAAGCTTGGTGTTTTGTATTTTCAAGCGATTTTCAGCGCCCACTAAGTCTTGATTGAGTTTGTTAACTTTAGTGGCTTGCTGGGCGGTGGCTTGGCGTTTTTGCTGCACTTGAGCCGCTACTTGGGATGACATCCCTTTGCCTACCTTGTTCTTGGTACTCTGACCTTGTACTGAACCATTGGTATGATTAGGTGCGATGATGGTCATTTCAGATTTTTTAGTCGCTGTATATGGCCGCGGTGTTTTTTGTGCTTTAAGTGTCTTTTTTGTCGTTTTTAGGGTGGCTGGTTGCTTAGCAGCAGATTTTGCTGCGATGACAAATTTTTTGCTTGCGATACGTTTTTTGTTTTGACGATATTGTTGTCGCGCTTTATTGGCTGATTTTATCCCAATTTGTGAAGGGACTACTTTGTATTTTGGGATTTGTAATTGGGTATTGGCGACAAGTTTAGTTGGGTCATTACCGGGGAACGCGGTCGGGTTGGCTGCCATGATATCTGCCATCACTTGGTCGACATCTTTGCGGTTTGCCGCTGCGATATTACTGGCGATGGTCCAAAGGTTGTCATTGCGCTGTAGTGTATAAGTGGTTGTCTCGCCAATGATTTGTCGGTTTTTGGCGCTATACTTGGACTTAGATTTGTCTAAAGGTTGATTGCCATAACTAGCTGCTGGGCTTGGCAATTGATTATCAGCGGCGTTTGTTTGGATAGGGTTTTGCGTTTGTGGCACGGCTTGCGTATAGACAGCGCCATTTGGCTGAACAGATCGAACCGTTCGCGTCTCTTGAATACGCAGGTAGTCACTGTTTTCGCTAGCTTGCGTCATTGGGGCGGCGCCAGCGGGCATACCAGTTGTAGGTAAATTAGGCAGCTGGTTGATGGTAGTTGATGGCAACGTTATCGGCTGCATGGGTATAGGGTCGGGCGACATAACAGGCAACTGCACAGGATTAGCCGAACCTATGACGATGTTTTGCGCAGGTGATTGCAAAGCCGTGGTATTGGCTTGCGTGGTGATTTTTTGCGCGCTGTCGATGGGCATCAACAAGGTTTTTGGCAGTGTTTTGGTCACGCCATTTTCCGTGATATTGAGCACCACATCGGTAAATGGGGCATTAATCGCACGTTTGGTGGTCAATACAATCTGACCGCCATTGCTACTGGTTGGGAGAAATTTGATTTGAATATCGGCATCTTTTGACAAGCCTAGCTGGCGATACACATCAGCTTGGGCGACTGTGACAGAAAAAGTTCTTGGATTGATATCACTGACATTAATACTGGCGTTTAAAGGTTGGTTTTGTTGGGTTTGTACATAAGTATCGCCAATATTGACGGCATAAGCGACAATGGGAAGCGATAAGGGAAAACCCAATACCAATTGTACAGAGTATTTTTGCCAAGACATAAAAAATCCTTGCTGAAGGTATCACAGTATAGTTATGGGTGTTAAAAAATGCCTACTTGTGTGATCGCATGGTAGTCAATATACCGACAGGCAATATTCAAATATCAAATTAATCGATAGTCCAACAACTTGACAAAAGTTTCAGTCAAATTATCTGCTCAACTTTACACTTTTTGTCCAAAACTCTCAATAGTCTGGCTCGCTTATTATTGGCATAAAGCCCGCTGTTGATAGCAATTTGAGCGTGGATTGATGCTTGGATAATGACGCTGTACTATCAATACCCTGACAATACCCTGATAATACCCTGATAACGGCAATCCCTGTTTACTGGTCATGGCGTTTTTTAGGGATAAATAAGGGATTAACACTATCAGGTTTATCTACTCAGGCATAAAAAAACACGCCCTAGTCAGCGTGTTTTTTATAAAACCTTGGGCTTATAATTGATTGCGGATAATCGCAAGTGTGCGGCGTAATGGCTCTGCCGCGCCCCATAACAACTGATCGCCCACGGTAAAGGCGGATAAATATTCGCCACCTAGATTCATCTTACGAAGACGACCTACGGCAACTTTAAGGGTGCCAGTGACCGCCACAGGGGTTAAACGCTCAACGCTTGCTGCTTTGTCATTTTCTACCACATCTAGCCACTCATTGCCACTGTTACGAAGCGCAGCTTCAATTTCTTCTAGAGGGATGTCTTTTTTTAGTTTGATGGTCAAGCCTTGTGAGTGACAACGCATAGCACCGATACGCACGCAGATACCATCAATCGGCACAATGTTGGCATTAGTCTTGTCTGCATCATTGCCTAAGATTTTGTTGGTTTCAACACAGCCTTTCCATTCTTCTTTTGATTGACCGTTTTCTAGTTGTACATCAATGTAAGGAATTAAGCTACCAGCAAGCGGCGCACCAAAGTATTGTTTTGGGAACTCACTGCTACGTTGTAATTCGGCTACTTTACGGTCAATCTCTAAAATTGCGCCTGCGGGGTTATTGAGTTCGTCTGCGACGCCATCATGGATGTAGCCCATGCCTTTGATAAGCTCACGCATGTTGTTGGCGCCCGCACCACTTGCCGCTTGGTAAGTCATCGCAGATACCCATTCAACCCAATCACGTTTGAACAACTCGCCAATCGCCATCAACATCAAGGATACCGTACAGTTACCACCGATAAAGTCTTTTTGACCATTTTTGATAGCGTCATCAATGACATTGCGGTTGACCGGGTCTAGGACGATGATGCTATTTTCAGTCATACGCAGGGTGCTTGCTGCATCAATCCAATAACCGGTCCAGCCTTTATCACGTAGCGGCTGATGGACTTCTTTAGTATAGTCACCGCCTTGACAGGTAATAATGGCATCACAAGCCGCTAAAGCCGCTAAGTCATGCGCATCTTCAAGCTTGCTAGGGGCAATGCCATTTGGGGTAGGGGCATCGCCACCGGCATTACTGGTAGAGAAAAACACGGGGGTAATCCCTTCAAAGTCGTTTTCATCTATCATACGTTGAATTAATACCGAACCGACCATTCCACGCCATCCGACCAAACCTACGCGTAGCTGACTCATGATAACCCTTCCTTACTGTAAACAAAATAAATAGTGCAGAAAATCCACATTGATTTTTCAATTAGTAACCTGTTACCTTGCCTGTATTTGTAAGATTTTGCAAGTGAATTTTTTTTTAGATGGGGCATCTATTTGGCTATAGGTAATATGCTGATAGCGATGTCACGGTGAAAAATAGCGTTTGGCAACACAACTGCAATTTATCAGCCGTATTTTTGCGGCTACTATATCGCCATACTAATGATCACAAGATAATGATAACAAGCTAATATTGACCAACGTGAACCGCAATATAACATGAAAGGATAGACAATGACGCTGTTGTTACAGTTGCTAGCAGGTTTTGTGGTTTTTGCAACTTTTTGGGCAACCATCCCTAGGTTTGAATGGTGGTTTAGGGTTGCTGATTTTCCCAGAAATCAATTGATTTTTTTGGGGGTGGTGGCGCTCATTGGCTTACTTTGGCTGGGCGCTTTTGACAGTCGTTGGCAAATTGGATTGATTTTGCTGCTGCTTATTGCGCTGGCTATGCAAGCGTACATGGTGTTGCCTTATACGTTTTTGTGGAAGAAACAAGTGCAAACGGCACAGCCAAAATCACGCGATTATCAAGTGAAATTGTTGGTTGCCAATGTGTTGACGACCAATCCAAATAAACAAGCTTTGATTGACCTTATCCATACCCATCAACCCGATATTGTATTGACACTCGAAACTGACCAAGCATGGCAAGACGCTTTAAGCCCCATTGAGGCTGACTATCCATTTAATGTAAAAGTGCCACTCGATAACTTGTATGGTATGCATTTGTACTCAAAGCTTGAGCTTATCAATCCCCAAGTAAAATATCTGGTGGTCGATGATATTCCATCGATTCATACCCAAGTTCGTCTAGCCATGGGGAAGGTCGTTTGGCTATACTGCTTGCACCCCATGCCACCGAGTCCAACCGAAGCCGATAAATCGGTGACACGGGATGCTGAGCTGTTAATGGTAGGCAAACACATCAACGCCAACGATTTGACGGTGATTGTTGCAGGTGATCTTAACGATGTGGCTTGGTCGCATACCACCCGCATGTTCCAGCGTATCTCAGGGCTACTAGACCCCCGCATTGGGCGAAAATTCATCAATACCTTTCATGCCAGCTACCCATTTTTGCGCTGGGCGCTTGACCATGTTTTTCACAGCAATCACTTCACCCTGGTATCGATGGCGCGTATGCCGAACATTGGCTCCGACCATTTTCCCGTGCTCACTACTTTACAATATGAACCTGAAGTCATGGATGAGCAGCCTGAACCTTTGCCAAGCATCGCCGATCACCAAGAGGCGAAAGAAACCATCAAAGAAGGGGTCACAGAAGGTGAGAAGCTATCGGAAGCTCAGCGTGATAGCGCTAGTGATGCTAGCAAATTATTGAAAGGCGCATTAGAAAGCTAACAGCGGGCAATCTAAAACCGCATGTAAGCATTTGCTTACAACAGATTCCGCCTTTTGCGGCTAGTAACCAACCGTGCAACAAACTACAATGAACTCATCAACACAAGGATGATACCAAGGAATGGTAGTGTTGAGACGCTCAGGATGAGTAATATCATGGAAAGCCAATAATAATAACATAGTTGACATGAAGTGCCCTAAAACCCAAGTCTATTGCCCTAAGACTTGGGTTTTATCTTTTTTGGTACTTATTAATCATAATCTAGCATAGTCTAGCTACCTTGTTTTGACTATTTAATAAATACAAATTCTACAAGCCTTATGGCGGTGTTTATTTTCACGGGCAGCAAATAGTCGCTTTCAATAGTCCCAGTTAACAAATTATAGCCACCAAGTAATAGTCACCAAATAGTCGAAGTTTTTTAAAATAATCTTTGCTAAAATATCCGCAACTTTTAATCAAAGCTGACGGATAATGATGATGAACCAGTCTGAAATTCTTGAAGACTCACTTAAACAAGCCCCTAATAAATTTGCCCATCCCAACAATGATAGCCAATTTTTGATTGCCCCTTCGATTTTGTCGGCAGATTTTGCCCGTCTAGGCGAGGACGTCGAGAAGGTTATCGCCGCAGGTGCAGATGTAGTGCATTTTGACGTGATGGACAATCATTATGTCCCAAATTTGACCTTTGGGAGCATGATTTGTCAGGCGCTGCGTAATTATGGGGTAACTGCGCCGATAGATGTGCATTTGATGGTATCACCGGTTGATAGTATGATTGAGCAGTTCTTAAAGGCGGGCGCTAGCATCATTACCTTTCACCCAGAAGCCACGCAACATGTCGATCGCTCGTTACAACTCATCAAAGATGGGGGCGCTGATTGTGGACTGGTGCTGAATCCTGCCACGCCGCTACACTATCTAGACTATGTGATGGATAAAGTTGACCAGATTTTATTGATGAGTGTCAACCCAGGGTTTGGTGGGCAAGCATTTATTGATGGCACCCTCAAAAAAATTGAAGCGGTGCGCGAAATGATTAGGCTATCGGGTCGCGATATTCGCCTTGAAGTCGATGGCGGTATCAAAGCCAGTAATATTCGTGCGGTTGCCGAAGCAGGGGCTGATATGTTTGTCGCAGGTTCAGCGATATTTAATCAACCTGATTATCGCCAAGCGATTGATGCAATGCGTGCTGAACTGGCTTTGGTTGGTCACGTGCCAGCGTAAATGCGCCACAAGGAATGATACACAAGGAAATTGGTATGGACGTTCAATCCCCGTCTTTAGTACCCAAAGGGCTGACAATTGGACTGGCAATATTTGCGGTGTTGCTAGGGTTGGCAGGTTTTGGGTTTAGGTTGATGTTTGGCGATAGTTTATCATCAATGCTGCCCTCACTGGTAAGTACCATTGCTATTTTTTGGCTCGGTATTCCACTGGCTTTTGTCGTGGGCTCAAAGGTGTTAAATCGCTACTCAGGGCGTGCACCGATTCAAAATCGCAATGCGTTAACCTTGGGTTTGTTATTTAGCTGTGTGGCGATGCTATGGATGATGGCGGCATATTCGTAACGGTTCGTTCGGCGAGTCGGCACCCCAAGACATTAACGTCACAAATTGATGCTACACATAACACCAATCCTTAGTAATTATTTAGGAATTTATTGAATGGCATTGCCACATTATACTAAGCAAGAATTATCGATTTATCCCAGCAATCTTCCAAAAGGCTTAATCAACACACTGATCGTTGCTTGCTTGCTGTTAGGCTTGGCGGCTTTACGCAGTAGCAAGGGAATGCAAGGCTGGCTCAATGTCATCGAAAATTGGGTGTTTATGCTATTGTGGATTCCGCTTGCCGTCACCCTTTGCGCATTACCTTTTAAGTTGCGGGATGACAGCTTTGAGCTTAAATTGGCGTATTATCTCGGCATGTTTGTGGCATTCTTATTTGAAATCAATAAACTTCGCTATTGGCATACCATGTGAACATGACGATTTAGGACAATAGTTAATAGCTAAAAGTAATCGCTAAAATTTCTGGGCAATACTTTTTTTTGACCGATGAATTTTTAGGCTTAGCCAACGCTAACATGCTTGAATTTTTAAACAGTTGCAATCATAGTAGTGCTATATTTGCTTTTTATAGGCAGGCTGTTATTGATAGACAAGCTGTTAGGGCGTATAGATGAATATTTTGCTCGGTATATTGTTAACTGTATTGATAAGCTTTTTGGTGTATCGATGGATAAGGTTGGCTTGGTATAAACTACATGACATGGCAGATATTGAGGTCGGTATGTCTCAATATTCTGTGCCGCCCACAGCATCGCCGGCAAAACCAGAAACCATGCGCTTGGCGTACCAATCAAACCTGCCAATTCCCAATACCTTCGGTAGTGATAGCCGTTTTAACTTAATGCCACGTGCTAGCAAACATGCAAGCAATAAAAAATGGTTTAAAGCAAAAAATCAACAACCGCGATTATCTTCACCTTCGATTTTGGGTATTGATGGCGCATCAATTGAACGTATGCCAACAGCTGCCGTAATGCTGCTTGACACCATCCATGACAAACTCATTCGTTATCAGGAGTGGCAACGCGACCAAAGTCAGTCAGTCAACCAACCAGACCACCCGCAAACCCAATGGTTGACTGAAAATAAGTTTGTGGTCAATCGCTTAATTGAGCAGACGATTCCTGAAGCTGTACACCAGTATGACCAAATTGCCAAATATCATCCCAGTCAGCTCAATCAAAAAATTCAGGGGGAGATGACCGCAGGCGATATGCTCATTGAGGTATTGGCTCGGGTCAATCTGCAATTAGATGAATTGCTCAATGAGATGTTTTATGAAGTCAGCCAGCAATTTGCGTCAACTTACCGCTATGTCAAAAATCGAACGTAGTCGATGGTAGATTAACATTGGTATATTAAAATGAAAAAAGCGTATCAAATTGATACGCTTTTTTTGTAAGTTGCTTTTTGTGTAAATTTTATAGCGGTTAGCTGCTTCTTTTTTCTTTATCGCGGCGTAAGTGATGACCACCACGACGCGCTTTTAGCGGTTTTTTCTCAAAGCGTTCTTGGCGGCGTTTGGCAATGCCGTAAAGCCCTGTGCCTTGGCGCGGGCGAATGTTGACAAGTCCTGCTAAGGTGTCAATCTCACGGCGATCTAGCTCAAGATAACGACCCGTGCGAAGTTCCCTTGGCAGACTGACAGAGCCGTAACGGATACGCAGTAATCGGCTTACTTTTAAGCCTTGTGATTCAAATAAGCGGCGTACTTCACGATTGCGACCTTCTTTGAGTTTGACTTGGTACCATTTGTTGATACCTTCACCGCCTTTTTCAACGATGTCATCAAATTGTGCCATACCATCTTCTAGCATGACACCACGTTTGAGATTTAAGATAATCTCAGGGGTGACTTCGCCCATCACACGCACCGCGTATTCGCGCTCTATTTCATTTGATGGGTGCATCAGACGGTGAGCCAGTTCACCATCATTGGTAAATAGCAATAAACCTGTTGAGTTGATGTCCAACCGACCCACCATTACCCAGCGGTCATGGTTCAGTGGTGGCAGGCGCTCAAACACCGTGGGACGACCTTCTGGGTCATGGGCTGAGCAAATTTCGCCTTCTGGCTTGTAATACATCAATATACGGCGGCGTTTTTCGTTTTCTGCGGTATAGCGTAGCAAACGTCCATCGACTCGGATTTCATCGCCCTGTCCGACACGGTCACCAATGGTAGCGACAGTCCCGTTAACACTGACGCGACCTTCGCGAATCACATCTTCCATTTGGCGGCGCGAACCTAAGCCTAGACGGGCGAGCGCTTTTTGCAGTTTTTCGTCTTTCATTCAATAATCCTTTAATAGGTAGCAACATTTCACAATGTTGTGCTAGCATGAAACTTCATGCTTGTGCCTATTGTAGGACAAGCGATGGTTGAATGCTAGTATAAAGTCATGTGGCTAAATTTTAACCAGTATTTTAGCCAAAAAGTTAACATAAATAATGTCACATTGTAAAAATTATTTTAGGTTATAATCATCGACATAAGTAAATTAATACAACTATAAGGAATAATAACAATGAAAGGGCAAATAGCCAATTTCTCGCCGCAACATGGCCAAGGTATCATCATGGCGGAGGACGGCAAAAATTACCCATTTACTAGTCAACAATGGCAACAAGCCACGGCACCGATGGCAGGACAACAAGTAGAATTTAGTGTCGATGCGCAGGGTAATGCAGTGGCAGTTGTCGGTCTTGCCACAGGCAATGCTATTAATCTGAACAAACCGATAGATAGCACAATTGCGCCCATCCCTCACGGCTATACAGACAACCCTACAACTGCCAACTATGGTCAAGTTACTCACACAGCGGGCATGAATACTGTCAATCCAGCATGGGCAATTGAAGAAAATTATGGTTTTTTTGATTGGGTCAAAAAAAGTCTCAGCAATTATGCCAATTTTAAAGGGCGCGCTAGACGTAAAGAATATTGGTATTTTTATTTGGCGTGGCTCATGTTGTATCTGGGTGGGGCAATCATTGATTATATGATTGGCACCGATGGCATTGTGGCGGGGCTTATTGCTTTGGCGTTGGTGATTCCCAATATCGCAGTAGCTGTTCGCCGTTTACATGATGTTAATAAATCAGGTTGGTGGATGCTGATTGCCTTTATCCCCATCATTGGCGGAATTGTGCTGCTGGTGTGGTATTGCACAGATACCAAGCCAAATGTCAACCAGTGGGGCGTCCCTGCTCGCCGCTTGCCTTAATACATTCTTGATGCAGGGTCTTTAAACAGGTTCTTTAAAAAGCTGCCCAGTCGGTAGCTTTTTTATAGCTCAAGCTGTTGCACATCAGCTAGCTTTGGTAAATCTTGCAAGCTTTTAAGCCCAAAGGCGGCTAAAAACGCTGCGGTGGTATGCAGTAGTGCAGGACGTCCCAGCGTATCGCGAAAGCCTTGCTCAATAATCCAGCCTTTATCAAATAGTTGCCGTAAGATATTGCTCGATACAGTCACACCACGAATTTGCTCAATATCGCCACGCGTCACTGGTTGTTTGTAAGCAATCACACTTAACGTTTCTAATAACGCTTGGCTTAAGGTTTCTTGACGCTGGGGAAAAACTTGCTGAATAAGTGGGCTAAAGTCATTGGCGATTTGCAATCGGTAGCCGCTTGCGGTATCCGCTAAGGTTAACGCGCCTTGTGATAGACGCTGCTGCAAGACCGTGAGCGCCATGCTCAGTTGGTTTGGATTAATCGATAGCCAGTGACACAGCTGCTTGGCAGTAATCGGGGTTTCTGAAGCATGTAAAATCGCTTCAATAGATTTGCTATGCTGCTGGGCAAGCTGATGTTGTTGGTTAAAATCGGTCATGACGATGCCCATATCAAGGTTAGTTCGCTTACATCAGAAGCGTTGTCATCCTCTTTTGCGACAAACTTTAGCATCCGCTGTTTTGCTAATTCCAAAATGGCGACAAAACTCACCACCACACCCAGTTTGCCTTGTGATTTATCTAATATGTCGTGGAAAGTGCCTTGACCCCGACTTGCCAATATACGACTAATACTTGCCATACGCTCTGCCAAAGGCACGATATCGGCTTTGACGTGGTGCATTTGGTAATCGGGCTTTAGCTGCATTTTGATTAAACTGTCGGCAAGCATGGTGGCAGGATAGGGTGCCATCTCTTTGGCTAATATATCAGGGTTTGGCAAACTGGCGTATGCCAAAAACACATCGCGCTCAAGCCGCATTAATGCATCGATACGCTGACTGGCGTGTTTGATTTGGGCGTATTGTTCAAGTCTGTCAATCAGCTGCTTGGTGGGGTTTTTTTCATCCTCTGGCCGTTGCGGGCTTGGTAGTAACAATTCGCTTTTAATAGCAATCAAGGTACTTGCCATCAGCAAATAATCACCTGCCAACTCAAAATGATTGTCATCCAATTCCTCAATATAAGTCAGGTACTGCTCGGTAATCGGCAAAATCGCTGTGGTGGTGATATCAAAGTTATTTTTTTTGACTAAGTACAGCAAAAAATCCAGCGGGCCTTCAAACTGCTCCAGCCAAATGGCAAAGGCTTCAGGCGGAATATAGAGGTCTTCGGGCAGACTTTGAACAGGCGTCTCAAAAATTCGAATGGCTAAATTGGTCATTTGTGATGTTGTTTTTTTAGGTTTTGAATATGCTGATGGCGAGTTTTAAGCGTATTATCAAGACGATTTTTAGCCAATAATTGGCAGATTCGCTGAACTTGTATGTCGCTGAGTTTTTGTTGGTCAAATGACAAAATATAATCTGTGAAGTTTCCCAAGCGGCAAATATTGGCTGGAAAATTACTTTTTAATTCACATTCACCTGTAAATACAATAACTGAATGAAAAACGTCATTCGGTAACTCTAATAAATTCTCTAATGTTTTGATATGTTTATAATTTTGTCGTAACGGATTTTGGAAAAGATGTTTTTTGCCATAAATGTTTTGCGTCCATTTGGCATCTTTGACTTTACCATAAATCCACCCTTTATAGTTTTTAGTTTCAACTACGAAAATACCAAAACGCGACACATAAATATGGTCAATTTGCGTAGAACCTTCATCAGTTGCTAAAGTGACGTTTTGCAAATCATGGTAGCTATCATGTGGCAGCTTGCGATTAGCAGCTTTTTCAACCATTTTTTCGCCAAACCAACCTTTAAAAGTAGGCGATTTTAAAAAACTAATGATAAGGAAAAGAGGAATTAACCACCAAATTTGTTTTAATAATTCCCATAGCATTTTGTTTTTAATCCTTTGATTGTTTAACTGCTAAAAACAATCCTGCCCCAATTGATAGGGTAGAGCACAGATAGTTGTTGTCCTGTTCAAAGGCTGACAAAAACGCTGCTACTTCATCGGCATGAGAAATGACATTATCGACAATCAGCATATCGCCAAAGGTCAGTAACCGCTTAAAGTCAGCCACATAGTCGCCATAAAACCTACGCTCTGCATCCAAGAAAATCACATCAAAATGGGCGGTCGACTGACGTAAAAAATCCTTCGCATCGACTTGTTGTAGCGTGATATTGTGGTCAAACTGCAAGGTACGCAGGTGATTGCGAGCAGTTAGTAATCGCCATTCATCGATATCAATTGAGGTCAATGTGGCACTATCCGCGGTATTGGCTCGATTGATTTGGGCTAACGCATAGCCTAGCCATAGCGTAGAATAGCCCGTTGATGTACCAATTTCTAACATATTTTTAGCCCGTTTGCTGATAACCAGACTGGCAAGAAACTCGGCTGAATCAGGCTCAAGGTGGCGATGTCGGTTAAGACGGTTGGGCTGCGCATCGTCAAAGGCTTTATCGGTTTGATAAAGCCTATCGGTATAGGCTTTAAAGTGTGCAAATGTCATGAGTGACTCGTTATTTTTTGAGTTTGGCAAGGGGTTTGATACCAATGGCTTTTCGTACTTTTTCTAGGCGTTTGCGCGCGTCACGGCGGGCTTTTTCTGCGCCCATTTGTAGGATTTCTTCCAATTCTTTTGGATTCGCCATCAATTCATTGTAACGAGCCCGGAAAGGGGCAATTTCGCTGTTGATTTTTTCAAACAACACTTCTTTGGCATCCCCCCAAGCGATACCTTGCTCAAAACGTTGACGCAGTAGTTGTTGTTCTTCCGCGCTAGCGAATGCACGATAAATCTCAAAAATCGTGGATTCATCGGGGTTTTTGGGTTCTTCTGGCAATTGTGAATTGGTGACAATACGCATGATGGCTTTTCGCAGCGCTTTTTCACCATCTATTTGTGGGTCGTCGCCAAATAACGGAATGGTATTGCCATAGCTTTTTGACATTTTACGACCATCAAGCCCCGTCAGTAGCGGCGTGTCATCATCTACCATGGCTTCGGGCAATACAAAAATCGGTTTTTCTGGGTCGCAATAGCGGAAGTTAAAAGTACCTGCGATATCACGTGCCATCTCGATATGCTGGATTTGGTCTTTCCCCACAGGGACATGGGTGGCATTGAACATCAAAATATCCGCAGCCATTAACACAGGATAACTAAATAATCCCATCGAAATGCCAAAATCAGGGTCAGTGTCTGGCGTTTCACGGTTAGCATCTACGGCGGCTTTGTAGGCATGCGCACGGTTCATCAAACCTTTAGCACAGTTACAGTTGAGTACCCAAGTTAGCTCTGGAATTTCGATAATATCCGACTGGCGGTAAAACACCACTCGCTCAGGGTCGAGACCACACGCAAGCCACGTCGCGGCAATTGCCTTGGTCGATGCATGAATCGCCTCAGGGTCATGGCATTTGATGAGTGCGTGCAAATCCGCCAAGAAAAAATAAGCGTCGCTTTCTCCCATACTGGCGCCTTGTATCGCCGATTGTATGGCTGGGCGAATGGCACCGACATAGTTGCCAAGATGGGGAATACCACTGGTGGTGATACCGGTTAAAATGCGGCGCGGCGCGGCTGTTTTATCATTCATGTTCAAAATTCCAAACAAAAGCAAAAAAAGTACAAAATAGGCAAAAAAATTGTCCGTTAGTATAGCGGTTTTTGACTACAAATTCATGCCAAAAATTGGCTAAGCCCCATGAGCCAAATGAGTAATATTAGCGGTAATAGCGGATACCAGTAGGCTGAGTTTTATAGCGCCGATGAAACCACATGTATTGGGTCGGGTCGATACGGATATAATTTTCTAATAGCTGATTGATGCGATTGGCATCCGCTAATTCATCTTCGGTTGGGTAGTTCTCAATGACAGGCGAGAAGATGATGTGATAATGCGGTTTGCGACCTTTTGGCATCTCATCCGGGGTTTCCCGATAGAAATGCAATATCATCACGGCAGGCGGATTGGCTTTATTGCCCAGTTTTGCCATACGACGTGGTGCAGTCAAAGTGGCAGCGGGTACCCCAAAAAAGTCTGCCATCACGCCTTGTTTAAGCCCAAAATCTTGGTCGGGGGTGATCCATACCACATGATTATCTTTAAGGTTTTTGGCAAAATGGCGCATATCGCGATGACTGATTTGGTCGCTATAAACTTTTGAGCGAGCATTAAAAATGAACCAATCAAGCAGCGCATTGTTTTGCGGTCGATACACCACATCCAGCGGGGTGAACATGGTGGTCAGCCGTCCACCCAAATCGAGCAAAGTCGAATGGATACCGAGTAAAATCACCGCTTTACCTTGCGATTGGGCGTTTTTGACATGTTGCAGCCCTGATACAGTGACGCAGCGGGTAAATACATCCGGTCGATACCACGCACACAGGCTTTCAAACACACCCACACCGGCATTGATAAAAATCTTCTCTGCCATCTCTAAACGCTGATCTTCGCTGAGCTCTGGAAACGCCAATGACAGATTGGTCAAAGTATCGGCTCGGCGGCTTTTAATCAGTCCAAATAACAATTTCCCCAAAAAATGACCGATTTTAAATTGATAGCGCAACGGCAAATAAATCAATGGCAAAATCAGCGCGACCCCAAGCCAAATCCCCCAATATTGCGGCAATAAAAACTGCCACTGAAAAGGCTTGCGCGCTGTACGGGTCGCTGATTGCAGTTTTTGCAACTCGCTCACCTTTGGCATGCCTTCAAGTGTTACAGTTGACTGATGCAGCAGCTTGGCATCGGCATTACTGGCAGTATCAACTGAAGTCATTTTGGCTGCTGGGTCAAACATTTGAGGCTTATGATTTTGGGTTGGTTTCATAGGGTATGTTTCATTAAAAAAAGCATAAAAAAATACATAAAAATGCAAAAATAAATGCTGTAGCAGCGACTTGGACGATTAAATTTGTAAAACTGGTCAAAAAATATACGCTAGAATTTACAGGCTTTTAAGCTGATTGGGTCATTATACCAAACAACGACTCAGGCTAAAGCCAGTAAATTTGGTATATATTGGGTAACAGTGATACTTTCAATGACGAAAGACCACCAATCCATGTTACAATTTGCAAAATATTACAAAAAAGAAGCAATAATGCTTTAACGTAATTACATGTTAATTTAGTTCAGTTGAAGATAATTGCTTTTATCTCTACCCCAGGATGACCTTATATAAAAAGGAGTTGACATGCAGACAAATTCCGCAATGACAAGTAACTCCCCCATGCTATCAAAGATAGTATGGTTACTTGTTGCAATTATTGGCGCAGTGGCATTAGGGACAATCGCTCTGCACCGCGGCGAAAGTATCAATGCGGTGTGGCTCGTCGCCGCTGCCGTGTGTTCGTATAGCATTGCTTATCGCTACTATAGTTTATTTATCGCCAAAAAAGTCTTTGAACTCAATCCCCGCCGCGTGACACCGGCTCATCGCCTAAAAGATGGCTTAGATTATGTTCCTACCAATAAATACGTCTTATTTGGTCACCACTTTGCTGCGATTGCTGGGGCAGGTCCTTTAGTCGGTCCTATCTTAGCGGCACAAATGGGTTATTTGCCAGGTACGCTATGGCTCATCATTGGGGTGGTATTTGCAGGTGCGGTACAAGATTTTACTGTGCTATTTTTGTCCACTCGCCGTGATGGCAAATCACTGGGTGAAATGGCAAAAGACGAGCTGGGTACTTTTACGGGTATTACGGTGATGCTCGGTGCACTCGGCGTGATGGTCATTATTCTTGCCGTACTGGCACTGGTGGTGGTGAAGGCGCTAGCGCACAGTCCTTGGGGGCTATTTACCATCGCGGCAACGATTCCAATTGCGCTACTGATGGGCATCTACATGCGTTATTTACGCCCGGGTAAAATCATGGAGGTGTCTATCATTGGCTTTGTGTTGATGATGGCGGCAATTGTATTTGGTGGCGATATTGCCAAAGACCCTGCGATGGCTGAATTGTTTACCTTGAGCGGTACCCAGCTGACTTGGGCATTGATGATTTATGGTGTGGTAGCCTCGGTATTGCCTGTGTGGCTGCTGCTTGCGCCGCGTGATTATTTATCAACTTTTTTAAAAATAGGGGTGATTGTAGGTTTGGCACTGGCGATTATTTTTACCATGCCAGAGTTAAAAATGCCTGCGGTTACCAAATTTATCGATGGTACAGGCCCCGTATTTAAAGGCGGGTTATTTCCGTTCTTGTTTATTACCATTGCTTGTGGTGCTATCTCTGGTTTTCACGCGTTGGTATCGAGTGGTACGACCCCAAAACTTGTAGATAATGAAGTAGATACTCGCGCCATTGGTTATGGTGCTATGCTCATGGAGTCGATGGTTGGTATCATGGCAATGATCTGTGCCACCATTCTTGACCCTGGTATGTATTTTGCGATTAATGCCCCAGCAGCACTTTTAGGTACAACACCAGAGACCGCGGCAGCCGCTATCCAAAAATTGGGGTTTGTGATTACCCCCGATGCGCTTACCACACTAGCGCAGCAAGTGGGTGAGAGCTCTATTATCTCACGGACAGGCGGCGCGCCGACCTTTGCCATTGGGATGGCGCATATCCTATCGTCTATCTTTGGTAGTACGGCGATGATGGGTTTTTGGTATCACTTTGCGATTTTATTTGAAGCCTTGTTTATTTTGACTGCAGTCGATGCAGGGACGCGTGCTTGTCGTTTTATGGTACAAGACACTATCGGCATCGTGGTGCCATCGGTACGTGGTTCAACCAATCTTGGCGTGCATTTGCTTGCGACCTTGATTGCAGTAGCCGCTTGGGGCTTCTTTGTCTACCAAGGCGTGATTGATCCGCTTGGGGGAATTAACTCATTGTGGCCACTGTTTGGCATCGGTAACCAAATCTTGGCAGCCATGGCATTGACACTAGGTACCGCAGTTTTATTTAAAATGAAAAAACAAAAATATGCTTGGGTCACTGTGGCACCCACGGTTTTCTTATTGATTACCTGTCTGACAGCGGGTTGGCAAAAAATCTTCCATGAAAACCCAGCGATTGGTTTCTTGGCGCAAGCGCACAAATACAGTGCCGCGATTGCCAAAGGTGAAGTGTTAAAACCTGCCAAAACCTTGGATGAGATGCAAACCATCGTATTCTCAAACTATGTGGATGCCGTGCTTTGTGGCTTCTTTATGATTGTGTTAATTGTGATGATGGTTGGTACGATTCGCGCATTAACAAAAGCCTTGGCAAGTGATAAACCTACCGTGGTTGAAGGTGAGGCGATTTATGAAGATCCAAAACCCTTGAATATTTCTGCACCGCATTAGTGAAAAATTACCAGCAATTGCACAATATTGTATTGTGCAATTGCTTTGATTTCACCAAAACCATGCTGGGCAGATAGAAGGAGAGTCACATGAGTAATAACGCGTTAATCGCTAACTTGATTAAAATGACCTTAAAGGCGCAAAAGGAGGTAATTTTTAGCCCAAAAAATATGACCCGCCTAATCACGCTGGTCAAACGGATGCAACAAAGCTTTCGTTTGATGGTCGGTGTCCCTGATTATGCGACCTACGTCAGCCATATGCAGGAGCAGCATCCTGATCTAGAGCCGATGGATGAAAAGACCTTTTTTCGCTACTGCGTCGATGCGCGCTACCCGAGTAATGGCGGTGGCATGAAGCGATGCCCTTGTTAATCAAAAAACATTAAAAAAACAGTCTAAAATTAGGCTGTTTTTTATCAAAATTGAATTGTTAATTTTTGTAAATATGGCCAATGATTGTCGGCAAAAATGACCCAAGATTTATACACAATCGCCCGTTGGCAGGTCTGGTGGCAGTGTGTGTAGGCTCTCATATCATGCACCCTTAAGGCGGTTTATTGTTTCATTTTTCATGATTGCAAGTTGGCAGTCGCCCATGGATTTGGACATTGCGTTCAGATACTGCTTTGCGATAGTTAAGGCTTCGCCATCATGTAAAATTTGCATATTTTAATTTTCGGGTTGGACTAAATTTAGATAAAGCTGATAATTTTCTGCATCAAAACAGACAAAGATAATGTCTTCAAATTCATGATTTTCGTTTTGCTTGACGAAATCTTTTACGGTGTTTACCGCAATTTGTGCGGCTTGTTGTTTTGGAAAACGATACACACCCGTTGAAATATTGGGAAAAGCAATGGTTTTAACACCGTTTTGCTCAGCAAGTTTCAGCGATTCGGTGTAACAGCTTGCTAGTAGCGCTGACTCATTTGACTGTCCGCCATGCCAAACAGGTCCGACGGTGTGAATCACATATTTGGCGGGCAAATTCCCTGCAGGGGTAATCACGGCTTTGCCAGTAGGACAACCGCCTTGCTCATCATGAATCACTCGACAAGCCGCAAGCAGTGACGTGCCTGCTTTACGGTGAATAGCGCCATCAACCCCGCCACCACCGAGCAATGAATTGTTGGCAGCGTTGACAATCGCATCAACAGCTAGGGTCGTAATATCTTGTTGTACGACACGGATTTGCATGCTTGTACTCCTTATGATTTTTAACATTTTAAATGTTCGTTTCTTTTGATGGTTTTTTTGGGTTATTTTTTTGTTTGCGAGTAGGATTCCTCGGCCAATTTTTCAAACCGCTCTTTTTCTTTATTGAGTTCATGTTTCGCGGTGGTCATATCGCTATCAAATAAGCTTTCGAGTTCTTGAATCGCTGATTGTGCTGAGGCAATCATCTCTGCTTCATCTTCATAGATGGCGCGCTGCCGTTCAATCAACGCGTCATCATAATCGCGGAACATTTGCACGGTTTTTCGGGCAGTTTGTGGTGCCATGCCCAATACTTCCAAGGTTTCGCGTGACATATCCAGCGAAGATAGGTAGGTTTCTCGCCAAATATACTTAACCCCCGCATCGCGCAAACGATAATAATGCTCACGGTTTTTGGCACGTGCCAAGATGGTCAGATGCGGATAATTGCGTACGGCATAATCGGCGACCGTCTCAGATAGTTCAATATCGCCAATGGCAATAATAAAAACTTTGGCTCGTTGAAGCCCTGCTGCGCGTAGGATTTCAGGATTTTGGGGATTGCCATAGTATACTTGGTTACCAAATTTGCGGACGAAATCGACTTGGTTGGCAGATTTTTCAATCGCGGTAAATTCAATATTGTGCATGCGTAGCACACGGCCGATGATTTGCCCGACACGTCCAAATCCTGCAATCACCACTGCGTGCTCATGGTTGGGTATTTTGTCGTATTCTTTACTGGGCTTAGCTTTGGCAAATATCGGATTACCAATTTTTTCCAGTAATAAAAATGCCAGTGGTGTCATTAAGGTACTCCCCAATGTCTAGACCAAATAATCATAAAATTAAGATAGAATTGGGTTGATAAAGCACAGTATTATCC
>NZ_JBIQEC010000087.1:0-507 GCF_045370505.1 Moraxella sp. 179-F 1C4 NHS
AACCAGCTGTGGCTCACGGACATCTCAGAGCATTGGGCCGGGGATTCCAAGCTCTATCTCTGCGCGGTCAAGGACGTGTTCTCGAACCGGATCGTGGGCTACTCGATCGATCGGCGGATGAGCTCGCAGCTGGCTGTGGATGCCCTGCAGATGGCTCTGGCCCGGCGTGGAGGCAAGGCCGAGGTGCAGGGTTGCCGGGTGCATTCGGATCGAGGATCGCAATTTCGAGCCAGGCGATTCGTGGAGACGCTCCGGGTCAACGGCCTGGTCGGGTCGATGGACAGGGTCGGTGCTGCTGGGGACAACGCGGCGATGGACTCCTTCTTCGCGCTGTTGCAGAAGAACGTGCTGAATCGGCGTCGCTGGGACTCCTTCGACCAGCTCCGGCTCGCGATCGTGAGCTGGATCGAGCGGACCTATCACCGCCGTCGTAGGCAGGCCCGTCTCGGGAGACTCACCCCTGTCGAGTTCGAGATGGTTCAATCAGTCCAGGCGGCTGCCGCCGCC
>NZ_JBIQEC010000088.1:0-504 GCF_045370505.1 Moraxella sp. 179-F 1C4 NHS
CTATCCCAGTTATCACAGCAGACATAGCCAAAATCAACACCTAATTCATCAAGCTTGGCTCGTAGCTGTTTGGCTGTCTTTAAGTTGCGTTTGCCCCATATGAAAGCGACAATCTCACTTGTTTCTGGGTCATAGGCATAAACAAGCCATACCTTGTTCTTCTTATGCCCTACATACGTCCAAAACTCATCCACTTGCAGTTTTAGATAATAGCGTTGTTTGGGTTTTATATCATGGTTTGAATTGACCAAAACGCTTAATACCTTGTATTTGCTGACTTTCTCGATGACAACGATATCAGCAATGCTACAGCCTCGAACTAGCATTAAACGTATCTTGTCATCAATATCGCTTTTACAGCCTTGGTAACTTAGCTCCGTCTCATGAATGAATTGTCGATGACAGTCTTTGCATTGGTAGTTCTGCTTGCCATAGATTTTCCAGCCGTTTTTCTTTATACTAAAGCCAAGACAGCTTGGGCATCTGATTGTAATTTGTGTCTTC
>NZ_JBIQEC010000089.1:0-502 GCF_045370505.1 Moraxella sp. 179-F 1C4 NHS
GCCTTCGAAGGTGCCGCGCTCAACGATTTCGAGGCACATTTCACTACCACGGACAAGCAAAACATCGAAGTCCAACGCCGCGTCCAGCGCCTCCAAGGCTTCCGCCGCCTGTCCTCTCTCCATGGCATCCTCTGCCTCAGCCACCGGCGCGTCGTGGACGGTGACGCCAGACAGACGGCGGAGGGGGCCGCTCAAGAGATCCCGGGTCTCGACGGCCTTGAGCTGCACATGCACTTGGGCGCCTGTCAGGGACAGGGTCTCAGCGAGGGACGGTAACCAGATCGCCGACCCGTCCATGACATTGAGATTGACGTCGCCGTAGAGGAGGATGCGGACGTCCGCGATGTTGCTCGTGGGCGTGTCATGCACGGCTGGTCTCCTCCATGTCTCGCAGTAGGTCTGCGATCTCGGTGGGGGCGTCCCCCGCGTCTTCGGTGTGATGTCCGGCTGGCCGGGGAGTGCCCGGCTGCACGGGCATCAGTGTGGACTGCCGACGTAGCAG